>CACZPF010000222.1 GCA_902782975.1 uncultured Lachnospiraceae bacterium | reverse complement strand
GGTGAGACCTGGTTTGAAACGGGTATGATGAATCCTTCCGTAGACGCCTGGGAAGGAGCTCAATGGATCGGCGCACCGGAAAAATACCTGAGCGCCAGAACGATGGGCGTTTTTGTTCTGACTTCCAGGATAAAACTCAAAGAGGGAAGCAGAAGAGCAGGCATTGTCTTTGGGGCTAATGATGAGAGACTTCTGGATGCACGCAGGAATCAGTACGAAATAGCAGGTGAGAACTACATCCGCTATGTCCTGGATGTTTCGCGTATTCCGGCTGTTCTGGAAATCTGGCGGGTCGGTTATGCACCTTCCGACAGGGCAGATCAGCCCTTCTATACCGGTGAAGTTCGGGAGATCATCCGGACACCGGATGGAAAAATGAAGGCGGGGGCATCTGTGATCACAGAGGAGAATCGCTATCAGGAACATGAGATGAAGATCGAAGTCATCGGTGACTGTGCCTATACGTATCTGGATGGTATCCTGATCGATGCCGAGCTTCGTAAGTCCATGATGGGCGAAAAGATGGAAGCACGCCAGATCAATCCGCTGGGCTTTAACGATGTTACAACTTTCCCACGCCTCTGTGAGATCGGTTATTATGCAGGAGCTGGCGATGAGGTATGGTTCGGAGGGCTTTCGGTTTCCAATTACAGGGCACCTCACTCGGTTGTAGCTGGTCTTGATCCCGAAGGAATCACTGTACATGGAACAGATCAGCAAGGAGTCCCTGCGGAAGTCCAGATCACGAAAGACCCGAGCGCCCATTCTCTTCCCATGTTCCGCCGGATCTTCACTTCTGCTAAAAGAATCAGCAGCGCACGGCTGTATATTACATCCCGCGGTATTTATGACTGCCGGATCAACGGCATGCCGGTGACGGATACCTGGCTGAATCCCGGCTGTACACAGTTTGATAAACATATCCTGTACCAGACCTACGATGTCACGGACCTTCTGCGGGAAGGGAAAAACGGAATCGGTATCACGCTTGCTTCCGGCTGGTGGTGCGATTCCCAGACTTTTGTACTTCGCAATTACAACTATTACGGGGACATGGAATCTGTTCTTGCTAAGCTTGTGATCACTTGTGAAGATGGTTCAAGAGATGTAATAGTAACGGATCCTAAGACCTGGGATTACTATGGAGAAGGCCCGTACACTTATGCTGGACTTTTCCAGGGCGAACATCTGGACGGACGACGGATCGAGGATTTTCTGCAGTTCTCGGATCCGGAATATTCGATTATGTTCGGAAAGAAAAAACCGATGGTCATTACGCCAGTGCCTATTGATGCCTTTTCGACGATGCCTGCCGGTTTCGGCCGCCCCTGGCCTGCTCTCAATCAGGGAGAGACCAGGATCGTCGGCAGCGTCCAGGCACCGGTGGTGGAAGTGTGCCGTCTTCAGGCAAAATCCATGCAGGAGCCAAGAAAAGGTCTTTTTATCTATGATCTGGAACAGGAAATGGCTGGCGTTCCCCGGATCCGGCTGAAGGGAAAGGCGGGGACCTGTGTCACGATCCGTTATGGGGAGATGCTTTATCCGGCCCTTCCGGAATATGGTTCCCTGAAAGGCCTGATGCTGACAGAAAATTACAGGGATGCAGAGAGTATCGACCGGTATATCCTGCGCGGCGATGAGGAGGGCGAAATATATGAACCCCGCTTTACCTTCCATGGCTACCGCTATATCGAGATCAACGGAGTGGAGGAGGCACCTGCACTGGAAGATGTGGAAAGTATTCAGCTTTCCTCCGTACCGGAAATTGTCGGGCGTATCAGCACCTCCGACCCGCTGGTAAACCGTCTGGCAGAGAATGTAAAGTGGTCCCAGCTGTGCAATTTTATCAGCATCCCCACGGACTGCCCGCAGAGAAATGAGCGGATGGGATGGGCCGGTGACACGCATATATTCTGCCGTACAGCATCATACCAGAGTGATACGAGACTGTTCTACTATCGTTATCTGCAGGCGCTGCGGGACCTTCAGGAGGAGAACGGTCAGCTGCCGGAAATCGCGCCGATGGGCGGAGGGTTTGGTGGTATCACCTACGAAGGAGCCATGATCTTCATCCTCTGGGAATTATATCAGCATTACGGAGATACAGAAGTGGTCCGGGAATATTATCCGTCAACCAGAAAGTGGATGGATTACATAAAAGGCGCCGGGATGCCCGGCATGGCTTTCGTGGGACCGATCGACGACTGGCTTGCACCGGCCAGGACTGACAGTCATCTGGTATGGAATGCATTTTATGTGCGTTACTGCCTCTTAATGGAACGGCTGGCAGGTGCTATCGGCAGGGATGAGGAAGCGGCATATTTTGCAGATCTTAAAGAAGAAGCCAGAAAATTCTGGAATGATACTTTTGTGGATCCACAAAGCGGCCGTACCAGAGATGCAGATGGAAATCTTAATGAGACGCAGTGTTCCTATGCCCTTCCGCTTGCCTATGAAGTATTTGACGAGAAATATAAAAAAGATGCCTATCAGTATCTGGCAGAAGCGACCGCGAAGGTGGGCTGCACCATATCGACCGGCTTTTTCGGAACCGGCGTGATCTGTCCGATGCTGACGGAAGGCGGCTATCAGGATATGGCCTACGACATGCTGCTGCAGAAAGACTTCCCATCCTGGCTGTACCCCGTGACCCAGGGAGCCACGACGATCTGGGAACGCTGGAATTCCTACACAGTGGAGAATGGATTTGGTGGGAACAACAGCATGAATTCGTTTAATCATTATTCTCTTGGTTCGGTCCTTTCCTGGATCTATGAGACAGTGCTGGGAATCCAGAGAGATCCAGAAAAACCGGGATTCATGCACTTTTCCCTAAAGCCCGATATCAGAAAACTTGCTTTTGCATCGGGCTGTATCGAGACTCCTTACGGAAGGATCGAAAGCAGCTGGGAAACCTCTGAAGACGGGATCACATACCGCTGCAGTGTGCCGGCCAACACGACCGCATCCATTATCCTGCCGGATGGAGAAACAAGGGAAGTCAATAGCGGCAGCTACTTTTTCAGAATTTGACATGGATTGCCGCATTCTCGTGTTTTTAAGCATGTACGGTAATTGAAAAGGAGCGGCAGTTCTGGTAAAAAGAGATACCAGAACTGCCGCCCCTTTTTATTGTTGTACATTTCCAGGCAATTATGAAACTTCCTGATTGTACATTTTTGTTGTTGTCCATCTGACTTTAATAAATCAGACCGGATCGGTCAGAAGTCAGGCTACGACGGATGACATAAAAAGAATGTCTGATCAGGGCTCTGCACACGCATCGATAAGAGTGTCTGATCAAGGCTTTGCGCATGCATCGATAAGAGTATCTGATCAGGACTCTGCACATGCATCGATAAGAGTGTCTGATCAGGGCTTTGCACACGCATCGATAAGATCGGCGATCTTATGAATGGAATCGATCTCGTTGGCTGCTTTCATGGCATTCTCGTAGGTATGTCTGTTTTTATAAAGATCCTGAATCGAAGAAAGAAGTGTATCATCAGTGATCTCTTCTTCCAGAAGTACCTTGCTGAAGCCCTGTTTTTCAAAAGAACGGGCATTTAGAATCTGGTCGCCGCGGCTGGCATTAGAAGAAAGCGGGATCAGAAGACTGGCCTTGTGAAGAGCCGCAAGCTCACAGATCGCATTTGCCCCTGCACGGGAAACCACAATATCCGCCATGGCAAAGAGGTCCGGCAGTTCCTCCTGAATATATTCATATTGAACATATCCCGGTGTACCGACGAGACTTTCATCCAGTTTTCCCTTTCCGCAAAGATGAACAACAGAAAAATCATCCAGCAGTTTCGGAAGAATTTTCCTGATATGCTCATTCACGGAAGCAGCGCCCAGACTTCCACCAATGATCAACATCACTGGCTTCTCAGGATTTAAAGAAGTAAAAGAAAATCCCTTTGTACGATCGCCATTAAAAAGTTCCTGACGGATAGGACTGCCCGTAAGAACTGCTTTTCCCTCTGGAAGATTTTTAAGAGTTTCAGGAAAATTGCAGCAGATTTTAACAGCAGCCCGGAAGGAAAGCTTGTTGGCAAGTCCAGGCGTCATATCTGATTCATGAATAATCGCAGGGATCTTTGCATGTCCGGCAGCAGCCACAACAGGAACCGAAACAAACCCGCCCTTGGAAAATACTACATTCGGATTGATTTTCTTCAGAAGCTCTCTAGCTTCATGATAGCCCTTTTGTACACGGAACGGATCGGTAAAATTCTTAAGATCAAAATAGCGCCGCAGTTTCCCGGAGGAAATTCCATAATAAGGAATCCCCTGCTCCTCGATCAGCCTCTTCTCCATGCCCTCATAAGAGCCTATATAAAAAATCTCATATCCTCTTTTCTGCAGTTCTGGAATCAGAGCAATATTCGGAGTTACATGTCCGGCAGTACCGCCGCCGGTCAGAATAATTTTCTTCATAAAAATCTCCAATCTGCCGCTCTCAGCGAGCGGATAATGAAATCAAATGGGCACTGAATCAGGCAATGGCTGAATCAGATAATCACAGAGTCAGACACTGTCTGAACCATACGATTACTGAATTTAAACAATCGCTGAATAAAACAGGCACAAATCAAATTAACGGATAGTCAAAATTGTTAAAAAACCTACTAATTGATCCACGACCATATTTTTGCATACTCAATAATATGAACTACAAACCCGAAAATGTCAAGGTCAGTCAGAAACAGGATAAAACTAAAACATGAGGCAGGAGTCACGGAAGCTAAGATGAAAACATAACGCAATGGATAAAAATATCGTCCAGCGTATAAAAAAAGCGGCAGGCACCGAGCAAGCCAGATTGAAAACATAACGCTATGAGTGAAACTGTCGCTGTGCGTATAAAAAAAGTGGCAGGCACCGAGCAAGCCAGGTTGAAAACATAACGCTATGAGTGAAACTGCCGCTGTGCGTATAAAAAAAGCGGCAGGCACCGAGC
>CACZPF010000221.1 GCA_902782975.1 uncultured Lachnospiraceae bacterium | reverse complement strand
GATGCAAATACCTACCTCCAGACTGACGTTTACCGCAGAATGGCAGGCAGGGAGCCCGAAGAAGGTGAACGCATTATATTCATGGTACTCAAAAAAGAAGAGCCAAAACAGAACCTTTCAGAAGACAGTTTTTACAGGATCGGTCTTTCTGGAACCATAACAGAAGTCAATGAAAACGGATATGTAGTGATTCGCACCGGAGGCCGGGTAAACCTGGATGAAATACATCTGAATACGAATCATACCATAGAGCTGACCGTTACCAGACGTTCAGATATTGATGATCTTTCCCATGAAGAAGAAAAAGAGCATGTAGACCAGTTAAAATCCGCTCTGCTCCAGTATGTTACAGGTTTTCAGTGGGAAGGGATCGCAAGACATTATATCGCCGGATGGCAGACAGTGGGAGAGATGGCTGCCGGGATGTCTCCATGGATGTCCCTGCTAAATGATGAGAGATACGCATTCCTGGCGGAAGACAGCAGGAAGAAACGTATGGAACTCATGGAAAAAGCCATCTATGAATTCATCGAAATCTCCCGGGTCAAGGGGGAAGCCAAGTCTGAGCAGGAAAAAGATTATCAGAAGATCTACCGTGAACAGGCGATTAAGAAGCAGATGAAGGTTCTGCAGAAGGAACTGGACGATCTGCATCCGAACGATGTTTCCGATATCCGCCGCCTGGAGATGAAAATCGATGAATGCGGCATGAATGATTCTGCCAAAGCAGAAGCGCAGAAAGTTCTGAATCGTCTGAAACAGGATGGCAGCAACAGTGCGGAATACGGGATGCTCTATGATTATCTTGAATTCCTGACAAGTCTTTCCTGGAAAGCAGAAGAGGCCGAAAAGATTCCTCTTTCCGATGCGGAAAAAGTTCTGGAGGAAGATCATTTTGGCTTAAAGAAAGTGAAAGAGCGGATCATCCAGCAGATTGCTGTGATGGACCTGAACAACCAGCAGGCAGGGTCGATCCTGCTGTTTGTCGGCGCACCTGGTACCGGCAAGACCAGTATCGGCCAGAGCATAGCAAAAGCCCTGAATCGGAAATATGTCCGTGTGAGTCTTGGCGGCGTACGGGATGAGGCAGACATAAGAGGTCACCGCCGTACCTACATCGGTGCAATGCCGGGGCGTATTATGGACGGGATCCATAAGTGCGGTGTTTCGAATCCGGTCATGGTCCTGGACGAAGTAGATAAACTCTCTTCATCCTACAATGGCGATCCGGCAAGTGCGCTTCTGGAGGTGCTGGATCCCGAACAGAACAGTACCTTTACGGACCACTACATGAATGTACCCTATGACCTTTCAAAGGTTATGTTTATCTGTACAGCAAATACACTGGATACGATTCCGGAGCCGCTCCTGAATCGTATGGAAGTCATCCAGTTCCCGGGATATACGGAGACGGATAAGTTCCAGATCGCAAGAAGGCATCTCATTCCAAAAGCGATGAAAGCGGCAGGTATTCCCGAGAATGCTCTGACCATCACAGATGAAGCGGTTCACACGATCATCTCGGATTATACGAGAGAAGCAGGTGTCCGTGGACTTAAGAAGAGAATGGATACCATCTGCCGTGTTGCCGCAGTACATCTGGTAAAAGGAGAAGGGGACGACCTCAGGGTAGATGCGCCGGATGTCAAAGAATATCTGGATATGAAGCCTGTTCATCATGAGCACATTCTGGCAGATAACAAGCCGGGTATCGTAACGGGACTTGCCTGGACACAGGCAGGTGGAGAAATTCTGTTTATAGAGACTTTGTTTACCAAAGGAAGCGGGAAGATCATTATCACCGGTCAGCTGGGAGATGTGATGAAAGAATCAGCGCAGATCGCGGTAAGCCTGGTGAAATCCATGTTCCCGGAAAAGGCAGATGTATTTGAAAAGAATGATCTGCACATCCATGTGCCGGATGGCGCAGTGCCAAAAGACGGCCCTTCTGCAGGAATCGCGCTTACGACAGCTATTTCTTCACTGGTATCCGGACATGCTGTAAAACCTGAGTTTGCCATGACGGGAGAAGTATCCCTACGCGGCGTGGTCAAGCCGATCGGCGGCCTTCCGGAAAAACTGATGGCAGCAGAAAGAGCAGGCGTACATACAGTATTTATCCCGCGTGAAAACGAAGAAGATTTAAAAGATGTAGCGGATGAAGTGAAAGAAAAACTGGAGATCATCCCGGTAAGTCAGGTATGCGAAGTCCTGAAACACACGCTGTAAAAAGATAAAAGTCATAAAAGCCATAAAAGCCATAAATGCATAAAAGCCATAAATGCATAAAAGGCATATATGCCACAAAAGCCTAAGGAAGGGGCTGTGAAAAAAGTCCATGTCCTGATTCTTGACCGTCTTATGAAATGCCTGAAATAACGGCATTAATACACGACGAGCCTGAATGGATGATCGCTTTTTTACAGCCCCTTCTTTAGGAGCCTCCGGCGGAACGTACGGACCTGCAGTGGAAATTGTCACTTCGTGACGCGGATCCGGAAAGGAAAAGGCTTTCTGCTGAGT
>CACZPF010000220.1 GCA_902782975.1 uncultured Lachnospiraceae bacterium | reverse complement strand
GCGTTCTCAACACCGAGTGCTGTAGAGTCGTTAGAGCAAAGCCATACATCGATATCCTTATCTGTGTAGAATGAGGAGATCCTGTTCTCTGCCTCAGACTGAGCTGTCTCTGTTGCCCATGAAGGTGTAGCAACATCGTTGAAAGTGGTCTTGCCTGACTGAACTACGAGCTTGCCTTCATCAATGTAGGGCTTAAGAACATCGAAAGCACCGTTGAAGAAGAAGCCTGCGTTGTTGTCACCGGGATCACCTGCGGTGAACTCGATGTTGAAAGGTCCGTCAGCGTTGTCAAGATCAAGCTGTTCTTTTACGTATGTACCCTGAACAGTACCAACCTTGTAGTTGTCGAATGTTGCATAGTAGGAAACTGCATCTGAATCCATAAGCAGACGGT
This sequence comes from uncultured Lachnospiraceae bacterium, assembly GCA_902782975.1. GTDB lineage: Bacteria > Bacillota > Clostridia > Lachnospirales > Lachnospiraceae > Blautia_A. The sequence goes on along the minus strand of CACZPF010000220.1, from coordinate 5,718 downwards.
CATAAGCGATAACCGGGATTCCTGCGTCCTTTGCCATGTCAAGAGCTTCACCAAGTGAAGATCCTTCGATAGCTGCGATAACAACAACATCTGCACCCTCAGCGATCATGTTCTCAACCTGATCCAGCTGGGTCTTCACATCGTTGGAAGCATACTGAAGGTCTACTTCATATCCTGCTGCTTCCAGTTCTTTCTGCATGTTGTCGCCGTCCTGATTCCATCTCTGAAGATCCTTGGTAGGCATGGAAACGCCGACTTTCTCTGCAAATACAGATGCCGGAACCATCATACAAACTGCCATTGCTCCGCAAAGAGCTGCTACCATAGCTTTTTTCATTGTTACTTCCTCCTTTAAATCATTTTGTTAAATGTTTTATGAGTTTCCTTTGCGGTGTACGTTTTCTGCACCGCTTTGATGGTGCTATCATATCAGGACTTCATCTGGAATTACTTGGCACTTTTCCTCAAATTTTGGTGAAATTCAAAAATGTCCTGCCCGAAGACAAGACATTTTTGCAACAAAAATTTGCTATTGACAAATTCTGACTTAATCCCTGGTCCACACAGATGCCAATATCACCGCCGGTACTGCTGCATTCACACGGACTCCAATATGCCGACTGATATTGTCTCACCCTGGCAAGCCTTTCCTTTCCAACCGTATCCGGTTACTTTTTTCCGAACACATTCAGATAGACATCTTCCAGCGAATGATAACCGCCGTCTACAATAATTTCCTTCATATTATCCTTCCGTACAGATACCGGTGAGAGGAAGATGCAGGGAATATCGGCTATCCCGTCGTTCATGACACCGGAAACTTCCCCAGGCTTCTCTCCCTTTGCAAGCTTTACCGCACACTCCGCTGCAAGAACGGCAAGCTTTTCGACAGATTTAAATGCCGTCATCGTCTGAGTTCCCTCCACGATCCGCTGGCAGGCCGCCAGGTCTCCGTCCTGCCCTACCACGCTGACCTTGTCGGCCAGGCGGTGTTCGGAAAGTACCCGGATCACCTGGGTCGCTATATCATCATTTCCGCACATGATCCCTTTGACATCCGGATGCTCTTTAAGAGCCTCCGTTACATAGCCGATGGCCTGCTCCGCCAGCCAGGCATCGCAATTTGCCTGATAAACGACCTCCAGGCCGCTGTCTTTTATTTCCTGCTCAAATCCTTCGCGCACGAGATCCACATTATAATCGTCCGGAGAACCTTCGATCATAAAGATCTCGCCGCCGTCCGGATTGGCCTCTTTAAGTGCTTTTGCCATAAGAACGCCGACCTCTCTATTATCAAAGGACAGGTAAAGATCTGTTTTGGCATTCAGAATCAGACGGTCATAACTTATCACGGGAATCCCTTTGCCCTGAGCTTCGGCTATGATATCTGTAAAGGCTTCGCAGTCCGCAGCGATGATCACCAGTACATCCACTTTCTTGCCGATCAGATAACGGATCTGTTCTATCTGCTCTTCAACATCTCCGTTGGCATTCTGCACATTTACTTCTGCTCCCAGATCTTTGGCGGCAGCAACAAACACGTCCCGGTCCCGGATCCAGCGTTCGATCACAAAAGAGTCGAAGCTCATGCCGATCAGAACAGAGGATTTTTCTGCTTTTTCCTGTGTCTGCCCCGATGTCATGCTTTCCCCGGTTTCGCCCTTCCCGCATCCTGAAAAAACAGCAGCCAGGCACATCAATACCAGAACAACAGCAAGCCTTTTCACAGAAAGGAACGCCCCGGTATCTGATCCGAATTTCCATATATGCTTCATTGATCTAAGTCCTCCACATGAATGACCTGCCTGTCATGACCCGATACCCTGTATTTCCTCCATACGAATGACTGCCTGTCATTGCCTCATACCCTTTAATTCCTCCATACGAATGCCTGCCTGTCATGACCTCATACCCTGTATTTTCTCCACACGAATGCCTGCCTGTCATGACCTGATACCCTGTATTTTTTCACGATATTCGCTGGGGGTCACCCCTTCATACTTTTTAAAAATGCGGCTGAAGTAGTTTGGATCGCTGTAACCGGATCTGGCACAGATCTCCTTAATGGACAGCCCCGGATTATTCAGGAGGTCCCTTGCGTGGCTGATCCGAAGATCCGTCAGGTATTCAATAAAATTCTTCCCGGCTTCCTGCTTGAACAGTTTGCTGAAATAATACGGGCTGATATCTACATACCTTGATACATCGTCCAGTGAGATCTCTTTCATATAGTTTTCGTCAATATAGGCCCTGGCCTTAGAAACGACCGATTCGGATTCCTTCTCCTTCAGCGAGCTCATCCCGTGACACACGACCGTCGCCTTTTCGCGGAACCAGTGCCGCAGTTCTTCATAATCCTTACAGGCCTGGATATCTTTAATATAATTTTCCCTGTAGCGGAATCCGTAGCGGACGCCGCCTTTAAAAAACGCCTCATATTCAATGTGCATGACCAGTTCCAGAATCTTTACCTCGATATCCTGACGGTAATCTCCGTAATTTTCGAGCATCCAGTCAAAAAACTGATTAGCAGCCGAAAGGGTTCCAGTCTCGTCCCCTTCGATCGCCTTTTTATAGAAACGGTTTTCCAGATCCAGGGGATATTCCCCGTCGTACTCTGCCCGGACAGGAATATCATTGATATGGACCACGTGGCTGTCCTCCTCCCGGAGCGCCCGGAGCGCCTCATAATAAGACTCCTTAATATTGGCAAGAGGATGAACCCTTCCGATGCCGGCACGGAATTTACTGTCGATCCGCTGCTCCAGCTTGTGGACCATGTTCCGTGTCCTGGTAAGGATCGAAACCCTCTCCTCGTAGGACAGGCTGTCCTGATCATAGGGAATAAACAGAACGATCCGGTTTCCCATGACAGGACCCACCAGACAGTCAAAAAAGCCCTTGGCGATCTCCCGGAACTCAGGATAAAAACTGCTTGCCCGCACGGAAGCCCCGACCGCATTACTGAGGACACCGTCCGTTTCCACACTGTCGCCAAATTCCGCCACGATCAGAATGGCATTTTCCTGCCGGATATCAAGCATGTCGCGGTAGTTGTCTTCGTAGGTATGAAAGTCATCCTGCAGAAGAATATTATAAATATATCCGGATTCGATCATAGGCACCACCGATTCCAGCTTCTCACGGATCTTAAGGTCGTCGCTTCGCTTCTGCCGGCTCTCATCCACCTTCTGCATGGCTTTCTGGCAGACCTCCAGAATCACCCGCTTATTCACCGGCTTGGTAAGAAATTCCATCGCTCCCATGGTGATGGCTTCCTGTGCATAATTAAACCGGTCGTAGGCAGTGATCACAATAAAGATCATGCTCTGATTGAATTTCCGGATCTCCTTCATGGCCTGCACCCCGGAAATACCCGGCATCTGAATGTCAAGAAACGCGATATCCGGACGGAAAGTCTCCGCAAGTTCCACTGCAGCACGCCCGGTTTTTGCCGTAACGATCTCACATTCCCGCCCATAATTACTCTCTATGATATGTTTTAAGGATTCCAGCATAATGCCTTCATCATCCGCAAGTAAAATCCGATACATCATTTCCTCATTTCCGTGCTGCTCTTTGCCGATCAGCAACCATACTGTTCTTTCGTTATTCTCTGCTTCCGATACGCTCTTTACCTCAAAGGGCAGCCTCCGATATACCCTTTACCTCAAAGGGCAGCCTCAGTTCCACCTCTGTCCCCTGGTTTTCCCCTTTGCTCCGGATCGATACCAGATCTTTCTGATTATAATAAAGCTCCAGCCGGCTGATCACATTATGCATGCCGATACCGGTGGAATATCCTTCCTCATTATTCTTTCCCGTTTCTCCAGAAAGGATCCTCCGGATCATGTCCGGACTCATTCCTTTCCCGTTATCCTTTACCACGATCCGCACACAGGACGGCTCCTTATGAATGAACAGGAATATCCTTCCTTCCCAGTCAATATTACGTATCCCGTGGTTCACGGCATTTTCCACCACCGGCTGCAGGATCATGCTGGGAAGACGGACGGTGAGTGCCTCTTCATCCAGGTCCTGCTCAAAATGGATATCCCCGGCAAATCGCACGTTCAGGATATAAATATAATTCTCCACTGCCTCCACTTCCTCCTGAAGAGAGGCGTCCTCATTCCCCTTTTTTACATTGTAGCGGAAAAAATCCGCCATCTTTTCCACAAAGATCCCTGTTTTTTCTGCATCCTCCATCGCCGCCAGCTGGGCAGCCGCATTCAGGGAATTGAACAGAAAATGGGGATTGATCTGAGACTGAAGATACTTAAGCTGCGCTTCTTTCAGATGTGCCTCCATCAGAAGCTCCCGTTCCTTCATCTTCTGTTCCTTTTCAAGATTCTCTCTTGTCAGGTTCATGTAATCCCGAAGACTAAGAACCATGGTATTGAACGTTCTTGTAAGAATCCCCACCTCATCTCTGGCATCCGTATCCGGCATTTTTACCTGCAGATTTCCCTGCCCTACGATTCTTGCCGTATCTGTCAGATTCGTAAGCGGAGCAGCGACAGTCCGTACCATAAGGTACAGCATCAGAATACTGAGCCCCATGATCGTCACGATCATGACCGCACTGACCGTTCCCAGATAACCGATCGCCTTCTGCAGGGACTGGAAATTCATGGAATTGTTTTTGAACTGCTGATTGTTCAGTTCCGAAATATAGGAATTCAGATACTCGTAAAGCTTCTGGGTCCTGGTAAAATTCAGTTTGTATTTTTCCACATTCCGGCCGCGTTTGGCCTGAATCGTGTCAGCTGTCCTGGAAAGATATGTTTCCGACATCAGGCGGATATTTCTCTCCAGAAATTTGACCCGGTTCTCCGTGATATCCTCATTCAGGAGTTCCAGCATACCGCGGTATGCTTCTTCGTTTCTGTAGTATTTTTCCAGCGATGCAGAGCTTTTTACTGTCAGATATTCGTAGACACTCTGCTCTACTGCCTGCAGCGCATCGGATAGTTCCGAAAGATTTACATTGCTTACATAGACCTGCTGCAGGCGGCTGCTCACCAGATTCAGCTGATAAAAAGTCATCAGATTCGCTGAAAACAGAATGACCGACACCAGAATGACCTGCGAAAGGACTTTAAAGGTGATCGGAATATCCTTCCAGCGTAAACCGGCTGTTCTATATCTCAACATAATTCCTCTTTCCCGGCCTGACGGCCATGAGCGATGGAGAATTGTTTTCTGTTCTGAATGATACGTTAGAATCATTCGTTAGGGAAATGCTGATTAAAGCGTTTCCCCCTCCGGATCTGCATCACGAAGTAATAATTTCCACTGCAGATCCGTTCGATCCACCGAAAGCTTCTAAAGGAAGCACTGAAATAATCAGCGCTTCCTTAGAACAATATTTTTGAACTATATTTTTGAATTATATTTTGAATTATATTTTCGAGCCATATTTTCGAACTATATTTTCGAACTATATTTTCGAGCCATATTTTCGAACTATATTTTTTGAACTATATTTTAGAACTATATTTTAGAATTATACCATAGATTGATTCTATATTCGATGCCAATTTTTAAGATCCATCCTTTTTATCAACCGTACCCGGAACTTCACTTTTCACATGCTGGTCTCATAGTTTACCGCATTTTGCTGGTTTCCGGCATTTCACGGTAAACTTTCCTTCATCTTGACCGGCTGCCAAGTCCATTTTCGTCTCATAGTTTACCGCATTTAGCCAGTTTCCG
>CACZPF010000219.1 GCA_902782975.1 uncultured Lachnospiraceae bacterium | reverse complement strand
GTCATGATTCATGACATAGGTGAAAACTGCCGGCATGGTTACGGCAAGGCCTGCGCCGTGGGCACAGTCGTACAGAGAGGACAGTTCGTGCTCGATATTGTGGCTGTTCCAGTCCTGGCTGCGGCCGACACCGCAGGAATTGTTGTGGGCCATCATACCGGCCCACATAATGTTTGCCCTTGCATCATAATTATCCGGGTTTTCGATGACACGGGGTCCTTCATGGATCATGGTCAGCAGCAGTGCTTCGATCAGGCGGTCGGTCACTTCGACTTCTTTTGTGTTGGTAAGATACCGCTCATACAGATGCGCCATGATATCGGTAATACCGCAGGCTGTCTGGAAAGCGGGAAGGGTCTGCGTCAGGGCCGGATTCAGGATACTGAACTTCGGCCGGATGGCATCACCGGTGGCGCCGCGCTTGAACATGCCGTTCTCGTTGGTTATTACGGAGTCAGGGCTGCCCTCGCTGCCTGCCGCTGCGATGGTGAGGATCGTTCCGACAGGAAGGGCTTTTTCTATATACTTTCCGCTGTAGAAGTCCCAGAAGTCTCCTTCATAGACCACACCTGCGGCGATAGCCTTGGAAGAGTCGATGGTGCTTCCGCCTCCGACAGCAAGTACAAAGTCAATGTTTTCTTTTTTGCAGAGCTCGATTCCTTTGTATACAAGGCCGCTTCTCGGATTGGGCTTAACACCGCCCAGCTCGACAAAAGGTATATTTTCTGCGGTAAGGGATGTTTTCACTCTGTCAAGAAGTCCGGAACGCACGACACTGCCGCCGCCGTAATGGATGAGGACTTTGCTTCCGCCAAAACGTCTGACCAGTGCGCCAGCGCCCATTTCAGCATCCTTGCCAAAGGAAAAATAAGTCGGTGAGTAAAAATTGAAGTTGTCCATGTTGTCCCTCCCTGGAATAAATGATAGCTGGTGTTTCAAAGTAATATATACAGGATGGGGAGAATGATGTCAAGAGAGTGCAGGCCGCTCTGCCTGTACGTTACAGAATTTCCTGCATAAGCGCGGCGAAGGCGGCCTGGTATTTGTCCTGTTCTGCTTTTTGCAGTGTTTCGTCCTGTTTTGTAATCTTTTCTGCACCCGTCCACCGCAGGTTTTTGACTGCTCTGTCGGTTTTGACCGCAACCTGTATGTATTCCGGCCCGATCATGAGAAGCTTTAGGGCATCGGACGGTGAAAGGAGACCGCTGCTGATAATTCCTAGAGTATCAAAAATCGTATCATTTGCGATCGGTCCGATGACCACATCTGCAGAAAGGGTATCCTGTACTCTTCGGTTCCGGAAAATATAGTTAAACCAATCCTCATCGCGATGAAATCTGTAAATGACGAGATCTTTTTCATCCAGCTCGTATTCATTTACGATAGACTCTCTACCAGCCCAGCGGTATGTAAATTCACGGTCCGGTGTCAGATAAAAACCCTGTCCGAAATCGGCATTTTTTCGTCCGTGCAGGATATCGGGACAGCGTATTTCTATATTGTCTGTATGGTATAGTTTCATGTCTGCCTCTTTTCTGCCATCATACATGGCTGAAAATCTTATGAAATCTGATAAAGAAAAGTCTGTTCTTATTATATGGTGAAAACAGGAAAAGGTACAGAGACTATTTTACGGATCTTCGCTCCTTACCGTAATACTTGATTTTGATGCAGAGAGTCTGTAAAATTGAAAAAACAGCAGTCTTGTATTTTTCAGAACCAGACAAATTTTTTCAGAACCAGAAATCAGGGAGGATAATGGAATGTACACGTATTCAATGAATCAGTCCGGCTTTACGGTTTATCACAACAGTGAGCCCTGGCGTGTCGCCGTGCACAGCTTTCAGGAGGATGTAAACGGTCTTTCTTCTTTTATAAACTGGGGAAGGCATCTGACATCGGAGGAGGCCTTCGTTCTGCTTAAAGGGCGGGCCTGGCTGGTCACATCAAAAGAAGGAAAAGAGCCGGAGGATTACGAAATTCATGAGCTGAAAGCCGGCAATCTTTTAGTTGTCGGGACGGCCGAGCGGCATGCGATCCTTCTGTCGGAGGGTACAGATGTCCTGATCATGGAAAACCGGGATATGAGCGAATCTGTCAATGAGCCGATTCCGGAGAAAGTTAGAGAAGCTGTACGCACAGCCTGGGAGACAGGGGCGGGAGACAGGGGACGGTTCTCTGTCTCCTTTGTCTGAATCTTCTTACAAAGGAGACAGAGAACCGTCCCCTGTCTCCCTGTTTCCTCAAACGTCGAAAAGCGGCATAGGCTAAATATGAGCCTATTTGGCGTTTTTCGGCGTTTTTTGTTTTTTTATGCAACTCGTTGGTTTTTCATTAAATTTCGAATTTGGCTTGGATTTATTCGTTTTTTGTGTTATACTAACTCTGTATTCGTATGTCTGTAGAAATATATAAAAGCGCGTGAATGAAATATCCGGGGGTATTTGAACGGACTTTTTGTCATGGTTCCGGCAGGACGGTTGGCAGTTTACAGGTTTACCCGGATATTTTCTATTTGCATGGGTGCACATCTGATGTGCAGGAAAAGAGGGACGAATGAGCGCAGAAAACGAGAACATTTCAACTTATGGAGCGGATCAGATCCAGATCCTGGAAGGATTGGAAGCCGTTCGGAAAAGACCGGGAATGTATATTGGCAGCACATCATCGAGGGGGCTTCATCATCTGGTGTACGAGATCGTAGACAATGCAGTAGATGAAGCTCTCGCGGGTTTTTGTACGGAAATTGAAGTGACCATCAACCCGGATAATTCGATTACTGTTATTGATAACGGCCGTGGAATTCCGGTCGGGATCAATCATAAGGCAGGCATCCCTGCGGTAGAGGTGGTATTTACTATTCTTCATGCCGGCGGCAAGTTCGGCGGCGGAGGTTATAAAGTATCCGGCGGTCTGCATGGAGTCGGGGCATCGGTCGTAAACGCCCTGTCCGAATGGCTTGAGGTTACGATCTACAATGAGGGAAAGGTCTACCGCCAGCGCTATGAGAGAGGAAATGTGGCCTATGCTCTTAAGGTCATCGGTGACTGCGAGGCTGGAAAAACCGGAACCAGGGTGGATTTTCTTCCGGATAAAGAGATTTTTGAGGAAACGGTATTTGATTATGATGTGCTGAAGCAGCGCGTCCGGGAGATGGCTTTTCTGACAAAGGGCCTTCGCATTACGCTGAAGGATAGTCGGGAGGGCATGGAGCGAACCAAAAGCTTTCATTATGAAGGCGGTATCCGGGAATTCGTCCAGTATCTGAACAAAAGCAAAGAAGCGTTGTATCCGGATATCATTTACTGTGAAGGTGTAAAAGATGGCGTAGCGGTAGAAGTTGCCATGCAGCACAATGATTCCTATACGGAAAACAGCTATGGCTTTGTCAATAATATTAATACGCCGGAGGGAGGGACGCACATCGTCGGCTTCCGGAACGCCCTCACAAAAACCTTTAATGACTACGCGAGAAAGAATAAGCTTTTAAGAGACAGTGAACCTAACCTTTCCGGGGAGGATATCCGGGAGGGTCTGACAGCGATCGTAAGCGTCAAGATCGAAGATCCGCAGTTTGAAGGCCAGACGAAGCAGAAGCTTGGAAACAGCGAGGCAAGGGGAGCAGTGGACAGTGTGGTCAGCAAACAGCTGGAGATCTTTCTGGAAAAGAATCCTTCCGTTGCCAAGGCTGCCATCGAAAAATCGGTTCTCGCCCAGAGAGCGAGGGAAGCTGCCCGGAAGGCAAGGGAACTTACGAGAAGAAAGACAGCTCTGGACGGCATGTCTCTTCCCGGGAAGCTGGCGGACTGTTCGGACAAGGATCCGAAAAACTGTGAAATATATATTGTTGAGGGAGATTCGGCCGGTGGTTCCGCAAAGAGCGCAAGAAACCGGGCTACCCAGGCGATTCTTCCTCTAAGGGGCAAGATCCTGAATGTGGAGAAAGCACGTCTGGACCGTATTTACGGAAATGCTGAGATTAAGGCGATGATCACGGCATTTGGTACGGGTATTCATGAAGACTTTGATATCTCCAAGCTTCGCTATCACAAAATCATTATCATGACGGATGCTGATGTGGACGGCGCACATATCGCGACACTTATGCTTACCTTCCTGTACCGGTTTATGCCGGAACTGATCAAGCAGGGATATGTATATCTGGCACAGCCTCCTCTTTACAAGGTGGAAAAAAATAAAAAGGTCTGGTATGCCTACGATGATAACGAGCTGGATTCGATCCTCCGGGAGATCGGCCGGGATAATAATAACAAGATCCAGCGTTATAAGGGACTTGGCGAGATGGATGCAGAACAGCTGTGGGAGACGACCATGGATCCGGAGAGGCGTATTCTCCTTCGTGTGACGATGGATGAGACGGCGGCTTCCGAAATAGACCTTACGTTTACAACACTGATGGGTGACAAGGTGGAACCGCGCCGCGAATTTATCGAGGAAAACGCGCGTTTCGTCAAAAACCTGGATATATAATAGGAGACTATAACTGATGGATGATAAAGTGTTTGACAAGGTTCATGACGTAGACCTCGAAAAGACGATGAAAGAGTCTTACATCGATTATGCCATGAGCGTTATTGCGTCACGGGCACTGCCGGATGTGAGGGATGGTCTTAAACCTGTACAGAGGCGAATTCTCTACGCCATGATCGAACTGAATAACGGCCCGGATAAGCCTCACCGGAAGTGCGCCCGTATCGTCGGTGATACCATGGGTAAATATCATCCCCATGGTGACAGCTCTATTTACGGCTCACTGGTCAATATGGCTCAGGACTGGTCTTTCCGCTATACGCTGGTAGACGGACACGGGAACTTCGGGTCCGTGGACGGTGACGGAGCGGCGGCCATGCGTTATACAGAAGCACGTTTAAGCAAGATCTCCATGGAGATGCTGGCGGACATTAATAAGGATACGGTTGATTTCCAGCCGAACTTTGATGAGACAGAGAGAGAGCCTGCCGTGCTGCCTTCCCGTTTTCCGAACCTTCTGGTCAACGGGACAACAGGTATCGCGGTGGGTATGGCAACCAATATTCCGCCCCATAACCTGAGAGAAGTGATCAATGCTGTCGTAAAGATTATTGACAATACCGTTCAGGAAAACAGGGATACAGAAATCGAAGAACTTCTGGAGATCGTAAAAGGGCCGGACTTCCCGACTGGCGCGACCATTCTCGGAAGACGCGGCATTGAGGAAGCCTATCGTACCGGGAACGGCAAGATCCGTGTGCGGGCGGTGACAAATATCGAGACGCTGCCAAACGGGAAAACGCAGATCATCGTTACGGAGCTTCCGTATCTGGTCAATAAGGCAAGACTGATCGCCAAGATCGCAGAGCTGGTGCGGGAGAAGAAGATCGACGGGATCGTAGATCTTAATGACCATTCGAGCCGTGAAGGTATGCGCATCTGTATTGATCTTCGAAAAGACGCCAATGCAAATGTGGTACTGAACCAGCTTTATAAGCATACCCAGCTGCAGGATACTTTTGGTGTCAATATGCTGGCACTTGTTCCGAATAACGGAAGCCTCGAACCGAAGGTCCTGAACCTTAAGGAAATGCTGGATTACTACCTGGAGCATCAGGAGGAGGTCGTCCGCAGAAGGACACAGTATGATCTTAATAAGGCTAAAGAACGGGCTCATATATTGGAAGGCCTTCTGAAAGCCCTGGACAATATCGACGAAGTGATCCGTATTATCCGTTCCTCTGCAAATGTGCAGATCGCCAAGACAGAGCTTATGAACCGCTTTGATCTGACAGATGTACAGGCGCAGGCGATCGTGGATATGAGACTTCGTGCTCTTACCGGTCTGGAAAGAGAAAAGCTGGAAGCCGAATATGCGGACCTGATGCAGAAGATCCGTGAGTACGAAGCGATTCTTGCGGACCGTAATCTTCTTCTTGGCGTCATCCGGGAAGAGATTCTGGCCATTGCGGAGAAATACGGCGATGACAGAAGAACGTCGATCGGATTTGATGTATATGATTTCTCTACAGAAGATCTGATCCCCAGGGGAGATACGGTGATTGCCATGACCAGAGGCGGCTACATCAAACGGATGACGGCGGATAACTTCCACAGTCAGAACCGCGGAGGCCGCGGCATTAAGGGCATGCAGATGGTAGAAGATGACGTGATCGAGCAGCTTCTTATGACGACCACGCATCATTATCTGATGTTCTTCACCAATTTTGGAAAGGTTCACCGGCTGAAGGTTTATGAGATTCCGGAAGCCGGGCGTACAGCCAGAGGAACGGCGGTTATCAACCTTCTGAATCTGCAGCCGGGAGAGAGAGTTACGGCGATCATTCCCAAGCGCAGTTTTGAAAAGGGCTATCTTCTGATGGCAACCAGAAACGGTACTGTGAAGAAGACACCTTTAAAGGATTACGCGAATGTGCGCAAGACGGGGCTTACGGCCATCATTCTTCGCGAAAATGATGAACTGATCGGTGTCAAAGCCTGTAATGGGGAGGAAGAAGTTCTTCTGATTACAAAGAAGGGACAGAGTATCTGCTTTAAGGAAACAGATATCCGCAGCACAAGCCGCGGATCTATGGGTGTTCGCGGAGTGCTTCTGTCAGGGGAAGATGAAGTGGTTTCCATGCTTCTCAAGAGAGAAGGAACCTATATGCTGGTTGCTTCGGAAAAAGGTCTTGGCAAACTGACGGCTATGAGTGAATTTTCCAGCCAGAACCGCGGCGGAAAGGGCAACCGCTGCTACAAGATCACACCGAAGACGGGCAATGTGCTTGGCGCTCTGGCGGTTGAAAAAGACAGTGAAATCATGCTTATTACGACAGAAGGCGTGATCATCCGGATCGCATGCGATAATATTTCTGTTGTAGGAAGGATCACTTCCGGTGTTCGTCTTATAAATCTTACAGAAAATGTACTGGTTGCCGGCATCGCTCTTGTAAAGGAAGAAGTGACGGAATCCGAAATGCTGGAATCCGATATACCGGAATCCGAAATGCCGGAAGCAGAAGAGCCGGAGGCTGAGGAACTGGAAGATCTGCCGGATCCAGAGGATGAAGCCGGAGATGACGATGCTTCAGATGAGGAATAAAGGGGAGTAAACAGACTATGGATGAAAATCTCATTGATCGGTCGAGAAAGCCGGCGCAGAACAGTCGGAATACGGGAAGCCGTTCGGAAGCGAAGGGACAAAACAGCCGGAACAGTCTTTTTAAGGATTTTGATTTCGTTGATTTTGCCGATCTTGATGATCTGGACGATTTAGATGATCTGGATGATCTCGACGTTTCTGATATCAGAAGCAGTCATGTCAGAAGCGGTCCGGGGAGAAATACCGCTTCCGGCAGCACAGGACGGACTTCAGGCGGAAGGAATAACAGTACTTCCGATCGTACAGACAGAAGAGGTTACAAAAGTGCCGCAGGCCGGGGGGACGAGTATGGAGATGATCTGGACGATGATATCGACGAAGCCGGCAGCAGAAGTGCAGGAAGCCGTACCGCAGGAAACGGCTACAGAAATACGAGAAGCCGTTTGAAGGGCAGAAGCTCCGAAATCAGGAATACACGGACCAGGGAGAAAAACGAAATCACGGAAAGTGAAATAGATTCCGAAAGTACCGAATCTGTCCGGAGAAGAGGTGCAGAACCGGGGAATCTGTACGGCAGTACCCGTACCTGCAGCCGCGAGCCTGAGGACAGATACGGAAATCCGCAGAGCCGCAGCCGCGAGCCGGAGAACAGGTATGGGAATTCTCAGAGCCGTAACCGCGAGTCGGAGGACAGATATGGGAATTCTCAGAGCCGCAGCCGCGAGCCGGAGGATAGATACGGGAATTCGCGAAGAACAGGGACACGGCCGGGTTACGGGACGGCAGGCAGACGTACGGAAGCCGGAAGAACAGGATCCCGTCCGGCAAGAACAGGCGCTGCGAGAAATGTGGGAAGTGCGGGAAGCGCTTCCCGAACAGCAGATACCACAGAAAGACCGGCTCCTCGCAGAAGCCCTTCCGAGAATCCGCAAGGGCATATAGGAGCAGACAGTCACGAAGGATATGGAGGAAAAAGAATTTCCATCAACCCGCGTTTTCTTGTGATCGGGGCCCTGGTGATTCTTGCCGTACTGGCTGCTATATTTGCATTCAGAGGATGCGGCGGGACCAGTCACGGGTCGTCCGCAAAAGTCGTCAGATCTCTGGTGACATCTCTCGTGGAGGGGAAGGAGAGTCAGGTTAAAGACTGTTACGGTATAAACGGTGAGTTCCCGTCTGAGCTGAAAGCAGAGACAGATGCTGCTACAGCATATTATGGCGCGCATGGAGCACAGGGGGTCAATATACTGAGCTGTGATACCTTATTTGAGCGCGGAGATTATTCCTATGTGTTTATTGCCTATAATCTGGTTCTGGAAAATGACCAGGAATATCCCTGCGTCGGAACATATATGACGCAGAAGATCGACGGCAAATACTATGTGCTTTCCGCATCAAAGATCAATGCAGATCTGAGATCGCAGGCACAGCAGGCATATGAAAAATTTATGACCTCGGAAACATACAAGACATATACAAAATCCTACGAAACCTTCCTGAAAAAGAATCCGGGATACGAAGAAAAAGTTGCGAGCAGACTGGCAGAATAGATGGCAGGAAATATTTTTCATGGCAGTTGCTGCTGTCGGCAAGTGTGGAGGTATGGAGGAGATTAGTATGAAACGAATACTTATGATGGTATTTAGAAACCTTTTGTATGTGCCTTATGGGTTTATTAAGCTTCTGTGGTATGCTGCTCATGAGGACAGATATACCGAAGAGCAGAAGTTCAGGCTTTTAAGAGAAATCAATGACCGTGCGGTCAGAACCGGCAACGTGCATATTGATGTGAAAGGGCTGGAGAATATACCGGATAAAGACGGGTTCATCCTGTATCCGAATCATCAGGGGATGTTTGATGTGCTGGCAATCTTGAAGGTCTGTCCGAAAAACTTTGCGGTGGTGACCAAAAAAGAAGTATCGAATATTCTGTTTTTGAAGCAGGTATTTAAGCTGATGGGAGCCATATCGATCGACCGGGAAGATATCAAGCAGTCCATGCAGGTGATCCTCCAGGTGATTAAAGGAGTAAAAGAAGGGAAGAATTATCTGATTTTTGCAGAAGGGACGAGAAGCAAGCAGGGAAATATTCCCGGCGAATTTAAAGGAGGAAGCTTTAAGGCAGCTACTAAACCTGGCTGCCCGATCGTGCCGGTGGCACTTATCGATTCTTTTAAACCGTTTGATACAGGGACGACAAAAATGACAACTGTAAAGGTACGTTTTCTTCCGCCCATGTATCAGGAAGAGTATAAAGACATGCACACGACAGAGATCGCGGCAGAAGTAAAGAGACGGATCGAAGAAGAGATAAAGAAAGAATGCTGATCATGGATGGGAGAATACCGAATGTGCTTACGGTAAAAACCAGTAACTAAAAGAATCAGTAAATAATCTGTCACTGTTCACGATCCTTTCAATACCAATTGGAATTCTCGCTTTTCAGGCTCTATCGGAACTTCACGCAGGAATTCCTCACGTTTATAAAGTGACACCTTTCGCGGTCCTGGACGGATAAAATAGTGGATTTTTACGTGCGAGCACGACAAATCTACTATTTTATATCCGGACATGCCGTGGATAGTAACAAGAATCTTAATAAATTTTAAAAAAGTGATTGACAAAGAAAATCCAATTTGTTAGAATAAATTTTGCATTTCTGAGGAAATGCACTCCAATTGAATAAGAGAAATTCTTAGTTCGGAGTCCGGAGAAGTACTCAAGAGGCCGAAGAGGTGCCCCTGCTAAGGGTATAGGTCGTTAACGCGGCGCGAGGGTTC
>CACZPF010000218.1 GCA_902782975.1 uncultured Lachnospiraceae bacterium | reverse complement strand
CTCTTCATTCAATTCCTCCAGAGACGGGGTTTCCTCTGTCTCGTAGGATTCCTTGCCAAGCTCGTTCACTTTAATATTCCCCGCTTCCCGGTACTGGTAGAGCTGATCCAGCAGTTCGATGGCGGCGCGAAGTTTCGTGCGGAGCAGAAAACCGCCGCTCCCGCTGGCTTTGATCATGTTTTCCGGAGAAATGGAAGGGGTCCATTCATAGGCTTTTCCGTGAAATTCCTGAATTCTTTCAAGAATCTGCAGGACTTCCTCCCGTGTCAGGGGCAGGAGCTGAGGCGCTTTGATTATGGCGTTCAGTACGGCTTTGGCGCTCTCCTGGCTGTCAGGATAAATCTCGGCCAGATTTTCAAACTCATGTTTCCCTTCGATCACATCCTCAACGTAGGAAGCACTGAAGGCAAACAGGCTGAACGTGGAGACAAGATGGTTGTCCGGCATGAGAAAACGCGCGATATTCCGGTAAGCGTTCAGCCGAGCCTTTTTTCCGAGACGTCCCATCAGTTCTGCTTCGTCGATCAGGATCACCCAGCCATTATAGCCAAGGCTCTGGAACAGATGACTCATAAAATAGAAATAATCCTGGCAATGTTTGGTTTTGCTGAAGGAAGTATTGAACCTGGCGGTCGTGTTAAAGATCCGTTTAAAGATCTTCCGGAGCTCGGGATTGGCGATAAAATCTCCCATCAGATCGGCCTGAAGCTGGAATTTTTCTTCCTGATCTTCTGTGTTTAAATAGGACCGGAGAAGGTAGTAAAGCTTGTCTGTCTCCAGCTCCTTTGCGCCGTAGACCAACAGTTCACTGGCAGCCGGGCTGTTAGGAGTCATATCCTCCAGCAGATGGAGAAATCCGGGCTGTTCCCGTCCCGGCAGATAGGTGTTGGCCATCAGTTTCTGGTACACCAGATACAGTTTGTCAAAAGGCGATTCCTTACTGATGGAGAGATGAGAGACCACCATGTTGTTGGAATGGGCCATATTAAAAACAGTATTTAAAAGATGGGTTTTTCCTTCACCATATTTTCCTGTTATGATCATACCGCCGGAAATGCCGTCTTCACATACAGCGTCCAGGCGGTTGGAGAGATCCTTCATGATCTGGGGACGTGCTTCCGAAAAATACCTGCCGACAGACCGGGAAGGGACTCCTGAACGCAGTGCTTCGATCACTTTTCTGGATTCCATATCAAACATCTGCGTTTCCTCCTTTCGAGTGTCCGGTTTCTTCTTCGGAATTAATAACCTGAGGTGTTCCGGGACGCTCTTCTTCTGAAGAATCCAGGAAAACAGAACCCGTTTCAGATCCGTAAGAAGTGTTCGTCGAAGAAGCGGCAGATTCAGTCACGGATTCACAGATAAGGCGGGGAATGCCGGATCCTGCAAATCTGGAACGGGTCAGCAGTTCTCTGGCAGCTTCCAGGGAAAGGGAAGAACGGTTCTGCAGCATTTCCTGCTCTTTCCGGGCAAATTGTTCTGCCATAGATACCAGATATTCCGGTGTGTAGACCTGATAGGCCAGCGCGTCCATATCTGCGATATCTGTAAAACGATTAAACCGTTCTCCCACGATCTCATTCTGGATGCGCATCCAGAGGGCCTGGTAGGAAGCAAGACCGGCATTGTCGTTATCGATGAGTATCCGGTCAAAGGCAAAGATAAAGAAGATTCCCCGAAGGCTGTCGATGTCGTCGATCAGCTGTCGGATACTCTCATATGTATCCTCTCTTCGGAGTTTTGTATAATGGATGCCGTCCATGCCGCTTTTGCTCTGAAGAATCTCCAGATCATCGATCAGTACCAGCAGGCCGGAATGCCCACCGAGCCGGATCACTTCGGCAAGAGAGCGGAGCATATGTCTAGCGTTGAATTTGGTGATCCTGGAAGGGGAAAGGCCAAGGGCCCGGAGCAAAGATAGTTTGACGGTTTTATCGCCGGAGAGCCATCCAAGCAGAAGCTCCTGATTCTGCTGTTCCAGGATGGGATGTCCCAGGATACTCCCTGTAAGCAGGGAACAGGCAATGGCAAAATTGTTGTCAAGCAGAGGATTCTGCAAAAACATGCTGCGGAGCTGCATGCGGATCTCCCTTTTGGTGATCGCATCTCCCGCTCCCCGTGAAGAGAGCATGTCCAGAAAGGTCTGGCCTTCTTCGATCTCCGAAGGTTCATATCCCATGGAAAGTACGATCTTTTCGGCACATTTATGCAGGCACTGCAGAATATCACACTGCTCCAGAATTTCCAGATAGATCTCTTTAAAATCATGAAGCCAGACTTCCGTGGCAGAAAAAGAGGCAGTCAGATAATTACGCTTTTCAGCTTCTTCTTTCATGATCCGCAGAAAAAAACTCTTTCCGCTGCCGGGTCTGCCGGTGACAAACTTTATCTTGCTTCCGCCTTCTTTGATATATTCTTCCAGGTAATGCTTCGTCCAGAAATCGGACAGAAAGTGGATCCCCTCTCCGGAAGATAATTCTAATGTAGCCATAATCATGTTCCTCTTAAATGCAGATTTTCTTGCAAAATGCAGTAACGCACAGTTGTAAAACGGAATGTTCTGCCTCCTTAATTAATTATAGAAGCAGATGGTCGTCAGATATTGAGCATTTCCGTTTTGATCCAGGATGCGGATCGCCTTGCCGTTGTCTCTGCTGGGTCCGAACTGGAATTTTCTGCCGTCCTTTGTTTCCTGATGCCCTTCGGAATAAAGGGAATAAAGCCTGGCCAGATCATAGGCGAAGGCCTGCTCGTCATATTCACGTTTCAGCCGGCTCATGGGGACAAGGACTTTGTAGATATTTTTGAGATAGATATCCGTGCCGATTCTTTTGTCCTGTCTAAGCAGGGCCAGATCATATCCGGAAGCCAGCTCTTTTTCAAAGGTATCCACGTTGAATTTCACTTTGGAAAGTTTATCCTGCGCTGCCTTTACTGTGGAGACAAAGCTTGCCGGCCGCATGCTGGCAATTTTTTTCCGGTTCATGTAAATGTCCTGGTTGTCGGCATCGACTCTTACACGGTAAGGAAACATTTCATAAACCGGAAATTCGCCGGTAACATCGACACCGCTTTCTTTACAGCATGCAATGAGCTGTTTTGCAAAATCTCCGCTGTTAAAATAGGCTTTTTCGTCGAAGGAGTCTGCGATTTCCTTAAGGTTTTTCAGATTATTCTGTGCAGCCGCCAGCAGATCATTCAGCAGGTCGATATTTTTCCGGAGAGATTTAAGATCTCCTGAAGCGGCATTTCTGGTAATGTCGTCATCTGTTTTCTTTATACTTTTGAGGCCTGCTTTTAACTGGGCATCTACTGGTGTAAGCTGTGCGAATAAATCTTCGTAATTCATAAATTTTCCTCCATATCATGATATTGTACTTATATTTTTCTGGATTTCTGTTTCTAAGTATACTAAAATAAAATAAGAGAATCAATAAGAATCCGAGGTGTCTTATGAAACTGTACAGGTGGCAGAAGGAGTGCCTGAACGAATGGGAAAAGCATAAGTACCGGGGGATCGTAAATGTGATCACCGGTGCCGGAAAAACCGTTCTCGGTATTTCTGCCATTTCTCTGCTGGCCGGAAAACTGGAACAGGAAGGGAAGAAACTTCGTGTGCGGATCGTGGTGCCGACGAACTGGCTTGCCCGGCAGTGGAAGTCGGTTCTGGAGGAGCAGTTGGAAGAAATTTCGGAAGCGGTGTGGACGTCAGAAGATACGCCGGCAGGGTGGCAGGAGCGGATATACCGTGAGGGAGTATCCATTCTGGGAGGCGGCCGCAAAGACCCATGCAGCAGAGCCTGTACGATCTATGTTGTCAATTCGGCAAGGTATACGATTACCCGGCATATCAAAGAAGACATCCTGGCGGGATATGAAGTTTTGCTGATCGCGGATGAATGTCACCATTACGGGGCTCCCGAAAATCGGAGGATCTTCAATTTCCGGACCCTCCCGCCGGACAGACAGGCGCATATCTTTACACTGGGGCTGTCCGCCACGCCGGAATGCCAGGAGTACGATACGGTTCTTTTGCCTTCTCTGGGAGAGGAGATCTTTCGATACGGATTCGATATCGCTGTACGGGAAGAGACTGTCAGTGCGTATCGTCTGGGCCAGATCGCCATTTCTTTTACCGCACGGGAGATGGCAGAGTACAGCGATTATACCGAAAAAATCCTTTTCACGAAGAAAAAGCTGAAAGAGGAATATCCCATCCTGAAGAATAAGAGCCCGGTAGAATTTCTCCGGCTGGTAAGTAGGCTGGCTTCGGACGAAGAAGAACTGCCGGCCCTGTTTCTAAGACTTTGTTATCTGAGGGCTGCGATCAGCCAGAACGCTTCGGCCAGGGTTTCCTGTACTCTGTCTCTTGTCCGGAAACTGGATCCGGAGGAAAAAATCCTGATCTTCTGTGAACGGATCACACAGGCGGAAGAAATATATGCAAAATTGCGGGGAGCGGCAGCGGGACGGATCGTCCGTTATCATTCCGACATGTCACAGGCACTTAGGAATGAATCACTGGAGCAGTTCCGGACCGGAGAGGCCAGGATACTGGTCACCTGCCGTGCGCTTGATGAAGGAATGGATGTGCCTTCTGTATGTATTGGGATCGTTCTGTCCTGTTCTGCCGGGTCCCGGCAGAGGATCCAGCGGCTGGGGCGTATCCTGAGGAAAACTGCCGGAAAGGAAAGCGCGGTTCTTTATTATCTCTATGTGAAGGAATCCGCGGATGACAGCGCCTATCTGCCGGATCTGGCAGATCCTTCCCGTATTTTTTATCTTGATTATCAGGCAGGGGAGGACAGCTTCTTTCATTATGGTTATGAAAGACCGGCAGCAGAACTCTGGAGTGAGGCTCTGTCCCGCTTTCCGGATGATGAAGAGAAGCTCGGCGAGCTTCGCACCTGTCTGATGGAAGGACTTGTCCGGCAGGACTTTATGGAATCTCTGGAATCCTGTGACTGGAAAATATCTCAGGCCCGGGACCGGCATGAAAGAAATTACTGGATCTGTATGAAGAGGATCCAGGCGTCACTGAAACAGGATGGATCAGGAAAGAAGTGTTAATATATGGAAATATTTGATGTTGTTGATGAAAACGGAATACCGACAGGGGAAGTAGTGGACCGGAAAAAAGCCCACCGGGAGGGTATCCGGCACAGAACGGCACATGTCTGGATCATCCGGAAAACGGATACGGGTGTGCAGGTCCTCCTGCAGAAGAGAAGTGAAAACAAGGATTCCTTTCCCGGACAGTATGATACTTCTTCAGCAGGTCATATCCCGGCCGGAGATGAACCGGTCGAATCTGCCATTCGGGAGCTTAAAGAGGAACTGGGAATCGATGCTGTTCCGGAACAGCTCAAATATGCGGGCAGTTTTCATGTGCAATACGAGGAAGAATTCCATGGAGAAATGTTCCGGGATAACGAATATGCCAATGTCTTTGTCTATGATGAAGAAGTCGATATCTCCAGCCTGATCCTTCAGGAAGAAGAGGTTGAGCGGGTGGACTGGTTCGACATATCAGAACTTAAAAGGGGACTGGAAACAGATGACCCGCGCTTCTGTGTGCCGCCTGGCGGATTTAAGGCGGTGATGCAGTATATCGATTTATACGTATCGTAAAACAATATCAGATGTGTGGAAGCAGATTTTAACGATTTCATTATAAAAAGGAGGATTAACAGATGGCACAGTATTTTGGACAGGAGATCTACAAGCTTGGATTTGGACTGATGAGACTTCCAAAACTGGAGAACGGCAGGATCGATGTAGAGCAGACCAGCCGCATGGTGGACGCATTTCTCGAAGCCGGCGGAACATATTTTGATACGGCTTATGTGTATGATAACGGGGAATCCGAGGAGACGATCAGAAAAGCCCTGGTGGAACGCTATCCGCGGGACAGGTATACTCTGGCGACCAAGCTCAATGCAGCGATGCAGTGCCATGATGAGGAAAGTGCAAAACGGGAGTTCGACATCAGCCTTGAACGGACTGGAGCCGGATATTTTGATTTTTATCTTCTGCATGCTCTGCAGAGAAGCAATGTAGATAAGTACGATAATTATCATCTGTGGGATTATGTAAAGGACTTAAAGGCTGCCGGGAAGATCCGTCATTACGGCTTCTCCTTCCATGGCGATCCGGACCTTCTGGAAGAACTGCTGAACGCGCATCCGGATGTCGAATTTGTTCAGCTGCAGATCAACTATGCGGACTGGGAGAATCCGGGCGTCGCATCAAAGCGTAATCTGGAGATCTGCAAGGCACACGGAAAACCGGTGATCGTTATGGAACCGGTCAAGGGCGGGATCCTTGCGGACCCGATCCCTTCCGTCAAAAAAATCCTGGACGATTCCGGGAAAGGTATTTCCTATGCAGGCTGGGCATTGCGGTTCGTAGCGAGTCAGGATAATATTCTTACAGTGCTCAGCGGTATGAGCAGCTTTGAACAGATGCAGGATAACCTGAAATGTATGAAGGATTTTACGGGCATGACAGAAGAGGATTACGAGATCATCCATAAAGCTCAGAAGGCCCTGGATGCCGATCAGTCCATTGCCTGTACCGGATGTCATTACTGTACGGAGGGATGCCCCATGAGTATTCCGATTCCGGACATCTTTACCGTGATCAACCGGAAGAAGGGCAGTCCCGAGTTCCGCACACTGCGGGAATATGCCATTGTTACCCAGGGCAAAGGAAAGGCGAGTGACTGCGTACAGTGCGGCCAGTGCGAATCCGTATGTCCTCAGCACCTTCCGATCATAAAGCTTCTGGAAGATGCCAGGGTAGAACTGGAAAAATAATAAGAAAAAGGGGCCGGGAAGATTTTTCTTCGCGGCTTCTGCTGCCTGTTATGCAAAAAAGAACCGGTCCGGTTAAAAATTGACAAAAACGAGTAAGGTTTTTCCATGTTATCCATGGATTATGCATGATAAACTTCTACCATAGGTTAAAAATATGCACAGAAGTGCACCACCAAGAAAGGGGATTTTACCATGAAGAGACGTGCAGCACTTGTTTTTTGTATCGCAGCAGCCACAGTTATGGCAGCAGTTCCGGCACTTGCAGCTGACAAAACGATCACCGTAACGGCCAGCCAGGACTGGGTAAAAGATGCTGAGCAGGAACTTGGCAAAAAGTTTGAAGAAGAGACCGGCATCCATGTAGATTATCAGATCATTCCGGCAGACCAGTATTTTGACGTTCTGAATCAGAGACTGGATTCTCATGAAGGCCTTGACATCTTCGGACTTCAGTCCGGATTTGCTATTGAAACATCCTACCGGGTACAGGACAATGCAGTAGATCTGTCAAACGAAGAGTGGATCGATGCTTATTCCGTATTTGCAAGAGAGCAGACTTCTGTTGACGGCGTAAACTATGGTCTTACCTATTTTGATACCACGACAGATTATGTTATGGTTTATAACAAAAAGCTGTTTGAAGCGGCAGGAATCGAAGAAGTTCCGACAACTTTCGAAGCTTTTGAAGAAGCCTGCGAGAAACTTCTCGCGATCGGTGTGACCCCGATCTATGAGCCGGTAAGCGACGGATGGCATCAGACGATGCTCTGGACTGGAAATGCACAGATCCTTGACAAACTGGATCCCGGCATCATTGACAAGCTGAACAACAACGAAGCTACCTTTGCAGAAAATGAAAACATGATCACCATGCTGACCCAGCTGAATGATCTGGCCCAGAAGGGATACTTCGGCGATAACTATCTGAGCGATGAATTCGCAAGCGCAGAAGGTTATCTTGCATCGGGCGAATTTGCAATGTGCGACCTGAAACCGGGTGCGATCGCAACGATCGTTGCCAACGATCAGAATACAGAAGGCTATACAGAAGACGATTTCGGTTTAATGCTTCTTCCGCTTCTTGACAATACATACCTGAACGTACATCCGACAGGACCTTCCAGATTTATTTCTGCTGATTCCAAGAATATTGAAGAATGCAAGCAGTATCTGGCATTTATCGCAAGCAAGGAGAGCGTTCAGTACCTTATCGATAATGAGCCCACGATCGAAAATCTTCCGATCGATGTAGGCCAGACACCGGCATACAGCGCAGGAACAACCGCTTTCTATGACAGCTACGATGATGAGCATTCAGGAATGGTTCT
>CACZPF010000217.1 GCA_902782975.1 uncultured Lachnospiraceae bacterium | reverse complement strand
CCGGATTCCGCTGAACTCATATCCGGCATCAATGCCTTTATGTGCCAGCAAGCCTCCAATCATATTGGTGACCTTGGCTGCCTTTCTAATATAAGAATCTACTTTTTCCTGCTCGTTCTGATAAGCCAGAAGGATCCGCCTGCTGACATCTACATCAATCACAAGGTATTTTGCTGTCGCATTTGTCCGCTGAACATAAGTTGCAGCAGCAATATCACCGGAAAGAAGCTTTTTTATTTCCTTTAGTGTGACAGGCATAGGCTGCGGAACGGTCATTTTCCGGCTGCCCTGAAATTCAATTTCCGCATACTGGTCCTCTCTGCCAACGAACAAATCCATATACTTTTCAATGAAAGAATCTGAATAATTCGTCTTGTTGGCGTCAACAGGCGGAACCTCTTCTGTTGCCTTAATGTGCTGTCCTGTATTTTCAGATGCATCATCTGCTCTTTTGCGAATCCGGTTTTCTCGTTGGATTCTGTTGATAATGTCCGCAATCCTTTCCGCTTTTGCATAAGCGCCAATATCTGTATATTCCTGCAGAAGCTCAACCAGATTCTCTTCATTCAGATGATCAATAACCTTTTTGTAAAACTGATTCAGTCTTACGATATCTTCTTCCGACAAATTACAGGCATAATGAAACTCTTCCGTTCTTGTAGATCGCCTGCTGTTTTCTGAATCTGTCTCCTTAATTTCAGTCACAGGTTCCTGATCCGAATCCACATCGATAAGTCCTGTAATTCCAATAAACTGTTCATATTCGAAAAGAATCAGATCATTTCGTCCAAGCTCCTGCCAGATTTCCTGAAAGTATTCCATCAGGTCTTTATATATGTTTACTACTGTCCCTCTCTTATTAATTATCTTTGGAAATTCTTCTTTCCCCCTCATCATATAAACGAGCGCAGCATATTCCAGAACACTTCCAATTATTGTATCCCCGCGGAAATACTGCTGCCAGCCATTCATAATGACCGCTGCCTTTTGGAGCTTTTCATTTCGTCCGAGATTTCTGTTCACGATCCACTGCATTTCCAGTCTGGAAGACAGCTCGTCTTTAGCGGCAGGCGGCACTCCTTTTCCTTCATCCGTGAAATAATATCCCAAAAAGGAAACGCCTTCTGAAAGAGGGACCAGCTTTGATTTTTCCACCGATACCGTCAGACCCAGATTATCGAAAAAAGACTGGGTACGAGACAGCAGCTCGAGCAGTTCCTCTTTTGATTGTCCCAATATGAGGATGTCATCCGAATATCTGAAAAACTGCTGACATTCCGCAGCGATAGATTTGTCATATTCCATCAGATAGATATTAGACAGGATCGGAGAAATACATGAACCCTGATAAATTCCTTTGATCTTTTCCTGCAGATTTCCTTCCCGGTCCACCCATGGCGCCAGGCTTTCTGCCCTGATCAATTCTATGACGTCCTCTTCCCGTATTTTCTGTCTCAGCCGGCCGGCGAGAATATCCCAGCGGATATTGTCAAAGAATTTGACAATATCAATCTTGAGCACATAAGAATATATGCCGGCCTTAATCATTTGCTCAATCTCATCAACTGCCTGCAAAGCGGAGCGTCCATTTCGATACGCATACGTTCCCTGGCTGAAATCATTGTCGTAGAGTTTATTCAATTCCTCAGCGATAGACTGCTGAACTGTTTTGTCCCGCATGGAATATAGAGCGATTTCCCTTTCTTTCTCATTCCTGTATATCTTTGTGCATTTCACCGGCATTGGAGTATAAGTATGGTCCGCCAGTTCTTTGTTCAAGGACTTTAATTCCTCTGTCTTCTGCGCGTCAAACTGCTCCCAGGTTATGTTATCTATGCCGGCAGCTGGTTTATTCTTTCTGACCTTGGTCCAAGCCATCTGTAATTTCTGTAAGTCAATTATTTTTCCGTATAAGCCCATTTCTCTAACCCTTTTTATTTTCTATAACTATGAAAGTCTTCAGATTACAATCGTGTCCGGCTCATCAACTGTGTCAGATCCTTCCGTCGGATTCCCGATTGTGTAAATTGTTTTCCTGCAATTGGCGCAGATCTGATAAATCCGTATATTCCCTTCTTCACATCCATCCATCAAATCCAGCAAAGAAGCGTAGAGCTGACGGTATCTTTTTTTGTCTATATCGCATTCAAAAACACTGAACTGTACATGTCTTCCATAGTTTTTCAATTCTTTGAATATTTTGTTCCTTCTTTTGTTTTCAGAAATGTCATAACTAATCAGATACATCGTTTTGTTTCCATTTGTACGATTTATAGATTTGGCCATTCAGCAATGATGATTTTAGATGCGCTGACTGCTGGCGAATCCTGGACCGGAAAGATCTGTCACCTGATGTCACGTCTCTCCCGGTGATCCATTTCTCATAAGCCATACAGAATCTTCTGAATCCTTCTTCACTTAATACAATCTGATCGTCCTCATCGTATTCAAAGTCATACTCCGACAGGATTCTCTTATTAAAGATTTTCAGTACAAGCCTGTCTGCAACCGGCTGGCGGAATTCTTCTACGATATCTAAAGCTAGTGATTTTCTTCCATAGCGGACACCATGCAGAAAGCCCAAGTATGGTTCAAAGGATTCGGCGTCAAGTACACCGCTCACTTCCTTAGTCAACAATGTGTATGCAAGGCTCAGGATTACATTGGCCGGATCCTTTGGTGGACGGCGTGACCGTTTCTCAAACCTGATATTGCTTTTGAACATAGCCCCGTAAGAATGGAAATATACATTAGAGCAAATCCCTTCAATCCCAAGAATCTCATTAGCTGTCTTCTGCCGGTCTAATCTATCACGGTAATCCACCAGAAGCGCCACGTCTTCTTTCCATGGAAAAGTATCTCTGAATCGGTATTGTCGGATGACAGAAATCTGATTATCAATCTTATTCCGCACGATTTCCTTTGCAATTTGCAGCCTTTTTTCCTCATCCTGATAAACTGCATACTGGGTCATGCGAAGAAATATATTTTTTGATTTATCCGAAACAAGGTGCCCAAGATACTTTCCGGAATATGAGAACATGCTGACGTCTATTCCTCTCTCCATCAGCATGACTGCTGCCTGTGTTGATATCTGTACATTTCCAAATACGGAAACGCCATCCACACCAATCAGAGGCTGATCAAGCAGCATTCGATTATTCTTTGTTACAACCAGTCTCTCTCCTCTCTTGCAGAGCATAGTTCCCTGTTCACGGATATATATTACCGGCATAGCAGCAAACTCCTTTCTGTACATTCAACTAGCGGACGAAGAATAGTATTTAGATTCCATCGGATTCAAAAAGCTGATATCATTTTTAACTTTATAGAAATCTATTTTTTCAAGACCGCAATATCTCTGAAAGACCTCCGTAACGAATTTGCTGAACTTCAAATAATTATCCTTTCCTACCGGTCCTAATCCATGCGCAAAAATGCTGTTATTTCTCAGATAGACCATTGATCTCGTCTTCTTGATAAAATCAATGGGCCGTCCTGTTCCGTTCTGACAGATACTGTCTCCCATAGCCAGCAGCAGCATGTATCCCTCCAGCAGGGAAACCTGATCTGGGAGATATGGACTGGCAGATCTCCGAAAAACTGCTTCCTTAATGCGGACAAGATTATCATTGATCTTTTCGATGTTTGCATATTCTTTAACCTGTATTTTTCTAAAATCCAATTTTGAATAGTCCATCCGGGAGGCGTACAGTCCATATTCCATCAGCCGTCTCTGTTCGATCATCTCCAATAGTCTGTACATCAGCAATGAAGCCATATCATACTTTTCCTGATACTCTCTGATGGAAGCATTCTGATACATAGTAAACATCAGGGCCGTCATGGTATCTTTATCACCCAGAACCTCAGGCTGCTTCCTGTCGCTGATCTTCTCGGGAATATGATACAGACAGCGCAGCAGATCCCCCTGACGTCCTAATATATCCCTGTAATCCATCATCAGAAATCTTCTGTGTGTCCTGGCATCTCTTTTAAGGCATGCGTTTAATTTGTCCATTTTTTCTGATGCTGTAATAAAATCAAGCGCATCCCAGGCCTCATATACTTCCGCCAAAAGGAATGCAAATTCAAGCTGCTGACGAGTGTCCGGTTCCGGAACATTTTCTTTCAGATAACTCAGCTTTTCTCTTGCTCCTGCATAGTTATGTTCATTAAAAAGCACCATGGCCTTTTCAATTTCCAAATCCCCAAAAACAGTGATTGGGTTATCAATATATAGCAGCTCCTCAGTTCCGGGATCCGGCTTTCTAAAATCCGTCAGGTAATGTTCTGTTCCTACATAAATCAGCTGAATGTTGACCAGAGCGCCTGCCATGGCTGCCGCAGCAGACATAGCTTTTGTCCCACCTGTAAAATCGATATAAATTTTTTCAGGTGCGTCCCATTCCAGGTAACTTGCTTTAATCTCTTTGTAGATAGTCAGAGGATCTTTCTCATCAACTTGTTTCTTCTGATACCTATGTGCTTCAAGTCCGCAATATCGGACAATCTTATTGAGTACCTGCTCAGATCTCCTAGTATACAGGAACAAAATCTTTTTGGGCTTCAACAGCATTATGTTCAAGACCAGCGGCTCATAAGAAGTCCCTACGGACATAACCAGATAATCGACTTCCTCAAAAACATAATCTTTATTCCGTTCACAATAATCCTCCTCGATCAGTTTCATCAGATTTTTGTCATAAAACTGATCTGCCAGCTTTCTCTGTTCCAAAGTTTTACGCTCTAGTTGCATCCACTGTTCTGTCATTTCTCTTAATGGTGTTTTCATTGTTTTCTCTTGTGGACCTCCTTTACATAATTGCAATGATACGTAAATTTCTAAACGCTAATCCGTTGCTTAACAGTACCTTGAATAGTACTCGAAGATTATGCTCACCGTCTGTGGAATAATCCTCTTTTGTTTTCACAGTTTTATAGTACTTTCACACTTAAATCTTCTGTAATTTTCAATTTACCTATCTGGTGTTTTGTGCCAACAGATTTCTGATTTGCATCCTTAAAATGAATTCAAAACAAAGCATTATTTAAAAACGTGTGATTATTGTATTTATAGAAATCTCAGGTTCATCCCCTCAGATCGGTAAAGCGCATAAAAAAAGCCACCAGATAGAGTCTGATGGCAAAATAAT
>CACZPF010000216.1 GCA_902782975.1 uncultured Lachnospiraceae bacterium | reverse complement strand
CTTGTACATTAACACATCCCTGAACCAGAACAAAAACAGATCCAGGTATTCGTCAACCTTCTGTTTATCCTGGGAAATATCCCGGATTGCTTCTGTCAGCTCATATACTTCCATACTATCGGCCCGTTTTAAAAGATTCAGGACCTTTTCAGTCATATCCCAGAATTCCGTAGAGGCCGCTTCTTCTGCCTTCCCGATACTTCCCTGTGCAACAGAAACATCCAGATCCGCCTGATAATCTGCTACATGCAGATGTTCCATCAGATACCGGCGGACCAGCCTGTCATCCACAACCTTAAGATCCAGCCGCACACATCTTGACAGAATCGTCGGCAGAAGGCTCTCGGCACTTGTCGTGAGCAGAAGGATCACTGCATATTCCGGAGGTTCCTCGATCGTTTTTAAAATGGCATTCTGAGCAGCAGGATTCATCAACTGCGCATCAGGAATAATATAAACCTTATATGGACTTGCATATGGCCTGATGGCTACATCGTGGATCACCTGTTCCCGGACTTCGTCAATCGAGATCAGATTGGGTTTTTCGTGAGTCAGTGTAATAATATCCGGGTGATTCTTTGAAGCTGCCTTACGACAGGAATCACATTCCATGCATGCCCATTCCTCGTCCTTTTCACATTGAAGCGCGGCTGCAAAGGTACTGGCAATCAGTTTTTTTCCGGAACCGGGATTGCCTGTAAACAGATAAGCATGCGATACTTTACCTGTTTTAATGGCTGTCTTAAGATGACGGATAATCTCCTCATGTCCGATGATCTCATGAAATGCTGCCATTCAAAGTCACCCCCTCTTATTTTCAGGAAGATACTGACATATATATCGGAGGACGATCTGGAACTCCGGCCAGAAACGTCCTGAAGCAAAATACTTCTTCCGAATAACACGAATATACAGTATCATAAAAAACAGAATTTGTCTATAAATCGGTTTTCTGAAGGAAAGTGTACATCATGATCCTGTATGAACAGAAATATAATCTTTTATCTCTTTGAGACAAACGTCTTTATCTACGTTCTGAAAACGCCTTGTAATACCCGCTTCCGCTATATGTTCTTCCGAAAAATCCTGCTGATCCGACAAAAACCGCCGGCACATTTCTGCATACTTAGGATGCTCCTGTTTTCTTTCCCGGGCCAGAGCTCTTTCAAGACGCAGTCCATCCTCCACTTCTATATAGATCGGGAGGACCCTGTCCGCCCCATAATAATTGCGAAGTCTGATAAAGGATTCCAGCGTTCCGATTCCAAGATAATCAAAAGATGAAAGATCCATCCGTTCATCATCCGCTGTAAAATAGGTCCAGTCGCCGTGAACCGTATGATAAGTTCTGTCCTCTACCAGAATTCCCTTCTCCTTCATAGAAAGATAAGCCTGTCTGTCAACAAAATAGTATTCTACACCTTCTCTTTCCCCGTCCCGGATGGGCCTGGTCGTATAAATAACAAGCCTTTTAAGAGAAAGGGAAGGATCCTCCAGCAGCAGTTCCTGAAAGCTGTCCTTTCCGGAGGCACTCTTTCCCATCAGATAAAATAATATTCCCATTTACTAACCTCACATTTAAAATCTGTCTGTTACCTGTATGAACCTGTGCTCTTTATCCCGCATTCCCTGCAGATTCATTTCAAGCGACTTACAGATTTCAATATACTGAATGACCTCTTCCGTTATTACTTCTCCCGGCACCAGAATGGGGGAACCGGGCGGATATACATAAACGAACTCTGCAGATACTTTTCCGGTACTTTTTTCCAACAGACACGGGAAGGATTCTCTTTCCATCGCATCAGACGGAAGAAGAATCTGTTTTAATGCGGGCAGTTTTCCCGGATAGTCCGGTTTTCTCTTCTGATTTTCCTTTTCCAGCCATGCATCTGTTTCGGATACGGCATCCACAAGGCGGTCAAACCCTTCTTCTGTATCTCCGACAGAGGAAAGAGCCAGAACATAAGAAAGTCCTGCCATTTCCAGTTCTATTCCATAATCATCACGCAGCCGGCGGAAAAATTCCGTTCCGGACATGCGCTGAAAACAAGGAGAAAGAATGATCCTTGATCTGTCAAAATCAAATACATCTCCAGACTCCCCTGTTTTTGGTACAACAAGACGGATATTCCTAAAAAGGCTCAGTCTGCTGCGGCATTTTTCCAGTCTCTCTGTGTAATTGTCAAACAGACTCTCATGGTTCTTTTTTAATAAATCTATGCAGGCATCCATCCCGGCCATCAAAATATAGGAGGGACTGCTGCTCTGATAAATGGATAAAAACCTGCGCAGGAGACCAGGATCTGTTCTGTCGGAACACCGGTGCAGGAAGGCTGTCTGTGTAAGAGACGGCAATGTCTTATGAATACTCTGAATGACCAGATCCGCACCCTCCGTTACGGCAGAAGCAGGAAAATATTCAGAAAAACAAAAATGCGCTCCGTGAGCTTCATCCACGATCAGGACAGCGCCAAAACGATGAGCGATCTCCGCGATCGCTTTCACATCCGATACCACCCCGTCGTAAGTAGGCGAAGTGATCACCACGGCTTCTATATCCGGGTTCAGTCCGAATGCTTTTTCAACTGCTTCAGGGGAAATACCACCGCTGATTTCAGATATGTTTGAATCCGATACAGTCTGTGCAGAATCAGATAAGCAGGATGGATATACGTATACCGGCATCAGTCCTCGTAAATAAACCGCATGATAAACGGATTTGTGGCAGTTCCGCGCGATAAGGATCCTTCCGCCCCGCCGGACAGAAGCACTGATGGACGTCAGGATCGCTGCTGTACTGCCGTTTACGACAAAATACGTCTTCAGGGAACCGAACAGATCCGACGCCTCCTGTTCTGCTCTTAGGATCAGGTCTTCCGGATGATGCAGATCATCAAACCCTGTTATTTCCGTAATATCCATAGATACAGGAAAACAGGAAGGCAGAAGACCCCTGTTTCTTTTATGACCGGGCATATGAAAAGGATAAATATTCTTTTCATCGTATTCCATTAACTTTTCATACAGATGTTTCACGGCAGATTCCTACTTTTATATATGTTTTTATATATGATCTTTTATATATGATGCCTTTATATATTATACTTTAAACCGGTATCCAACACCCCAGATCGTCTCAATATACTGAGGTTTAGCAGTATTAAACTCTATTTTTTCCCGGATTTTTTTAATATGAACAGTTACGGTAGCGATATCCCCGATCGATTCCATATCCCATATTTCCCGGAATAATTCTTCTTTTGTAAAGACCCTGTTTGGATTTTCCGCCAGGAAAGTAAGCAGATCAAATTCTTTTGTGGTAAAGGTCGTTTCTTCCCCATTTACCCATACACGGCGGGCAGTTTTATCGATCTTGATGCCACGGATCTCGATGATCTTATTGCGGTTCTGGCTGGAGCCCACCAGCCGGTTATATCTGTCCAGGTGGGCTTTGACCCGGGCTACCAGTTCGCTGGGACTGAAAGGCTTAGTCATATAATCATCAGCCCCGAGTCCCAGGCCGCGGATCTTATCTATATCATCCTTCTTGGCCGAAACCATTATGATGGGAATGTTCTTTTTATCCCTGACCTGACGGCAGATTTCAAATCCATCCACCTCAGGAAGCATAAGATCCAGAATGATCAGATCGATTTCTTCTTCAAGAGCTCTGGCAAGGCCTGTATCGCCCCGGTTCTCTATCTCCACCTCATAACCAGAAAGTTCCAGATAATCCTTTTCCAGGTCTGCAATAGCCTCTTCATCTTCAATAATCAAAATCCTGCTCATACCAATGGCACCTCCTGATATTTTCTGATTACAAAATACATAATAGTCCCGATTCCCAGACGGCTGGTCGCCCAGACTTTTCCGCCATGATCCTCTATGATCTTTTTCACAATGGAAAGTCCGATACCGCTTCCTCCCTTGGAGGAGTTTCTGGAAATATCCGTCCGGTAAAACCGTTCAAAAATATACTGAAGGTCCCGGGCACCGATTCCTTTTCCGTTATCTTCTACCTCTATCTGAACAAAATCCCCCACATCTTTGACCCTGAGCTGAATAATTCCATGGGGTTTGTCCATATATTTAATGGCATTTCCGATCAGATTGTGCATAACTCTCCGAAGCTGCTCTCCGTCTCCTATGATCACCACATCACTGTCCACATAATTTGCATACACCAGTTCTATGCCTTTTGTCTCCAGTTCCAGGGACGTTTCCTCCGCGCAGTCCGCAAAAAAATCTTCTACCTTCAATTTGCTGAAGTTATAAGGGATACGGTTGGTATCGATTTTAGAATACAGTGTAAGCTCATTGATCAGTGTATCCATCTCTATCGTCTTATTATAAATGGTTTTTATATAGCGGTCCATTTTTTCAGGCGTGTCCGCCACACCATCCATAATGCCTTCCACATATCCCTTCACAGCAGTGATCGGTGTTTTCAGATCATGAGAAATGTTGCTGATCAGTTCTTTATTTTCCTTATCCAGGACCAGTTTTTCTTCTGCCGATTCTTTCAGGCGGATCCGCATCTCCTCAAAATCCCGGAACAATTCCGAAAATTCGTCATTTCCCGAAGCTTCCAGCTCGAAATCCAGATTTCCCTCTTTAATATTCTGCGTTGCTTTCTGCAGTTTTTGTACAGGGACCGCAATACTGCTGTAGATCCAGAATCCGATGATCAGTGCCGTAACGACGAGTATGACCGTGGCCACAAGCAAAAAATCCTTTGCACCCATCCGGACATTAACCGCGTTTTTTTCCTGTTCTTCGAGAGAGATTTCGTAGGTGATCTCTGCATCATTTTCCACCGGCGCATGGCGGGTCTGATTATATCTTAAAGCATACATCGCTCCTGCAAAGAGTAAAAGCGGGATCACGATCACCAGCAAAAAGCCGATCGTTATACGGGTCCGCAATTTCATAATATAGCCGCCTTTTCCAAAAACTTTTTTCTGAATTTAATGATCCTGTCTTCCGCCTGCGGGAAAAAGTCCGGACTCTTTTCATATTCCATGGTAAAAAAATATTTAAGAAAGAAGGTGTTGACTCGTTTAATATGCGAAAGATCTTTCTCCCCTGCGAGATACTCCTGAAGATCCAGCACCAGATAATGCCACCTGGTGACAAAAGCATCATACGATGCAAGATCCGGTGTATCCATCCATTTTTTTACCTTTACTTTACTCCGGTTATCCATCGGGCATTCATGGACCTGCAGAATATAATCAAATCTGCCATCCCGGTAATACCTGCCAAGTGGAAACATTCTGCAGAACCCCGGTCTGGCAGCATGGACAGCACATCTTCCGTTCTCATCCAGAAAAACGCAGCATTCCTCCGTTCCGTTCATCGAAAGATGCGGAAGGATCAGCTTTTCCTGAATCGTCAATGATATTTCATTTTCAAAAAGAGCTTCGGCTTTTTTATGCAGAAACTCTGTAAGGCGATAAACATCAAAAGGATCCAGAAGAACCGAATCCCCCATTCCACGGCAGCACCGGGAACAGCCATTACATCCCCGGGCGTCCGCTTTTACCATATCATTCGGGCCATAGGTACGCCCGTCCCAGATATCTTCAATCGACTGTTCTCTCAACATAATAAAATATCACCTGAAGCTTGTCCTGATTTATGCTCTTCCTTCATCTGATTCCCTGTTCCTGTCCAGATGGGCCTGTACCCTGTTGACGATCATGTCAATGGCTACCTGATTTTTTCCGCCCTTCGGCACAATAATATCTGCATACCTTTTAGTCGGTTCCACAAATGCTTCATGCATGGGCTTGACCGTCGTCAGATACTGGGTCACTACACTGTCCAGAGACCGCCCTCTTTCCTTGACATCCCGCATGATCCTGCGGAGGATCCTTTCATCTGCGTCCGTATCCACAAAGATCAGGATATCGATCAGGTCACGAAGTTCTTTTGCATAAAAAATCATGATGCCTTCCACAATAATGACCGGCGCAGGTTCAATGATCTTTACTTCTGACGAACGGTCATAGATCGTATAATCATAAACAGGACACTCTATCGATCTGCCTTCCCGCAGGTTTCTCAGATCTGCGGCCATTCTTTCATTTTCGAATGCATCCGGATGATCGTAATTTAATTTTACCCGTTCCTCATAGGTCAGCTCATGATGTGCCCTGTAATAACTGTCATGATAAAGAACGGTGACAAGATTTCCAAAATGCTCAGCGATCCGGTTGGTGATCGTCGTCTTGCCGCTTCCGGTTCCTCCGGCAATCCCGAGAACTATAATATCTTTCATCCTGTTTTCCTCTTTTATGGTGGAGTTAATATGATTTTATTGTATCATTTTTTTCCATAATATCAACTGATTATGGAACTGGCAGATCCTTCCTCCGATATCCCGCTATCGGATCTGCTTCTTTTTATAGTCGATGAATTTTGTGATCAGTTCTTCGGTCGAATACATCGTCTCGATCGCATCCACATCCGGAAAACGGAATGTCTCCAGAAATCCGGGAAAAAGATCGCTCTTTTTATACTTTTCCCAGAGTGAAATAAGGACTTCATCCGAAGGATTCTGGTAAGCTTCTCTGAGCTGTTCATAAGATCTTGCCTGTTCCGAACTTCCGTTCACTGTTTCGACCGGCTCATGATCACTGAAATGTTCCCGCACAGCGGTAGTGAGCCACCCGTAATAATTCCGGATATTCGGCACTTCCAGAGAATAATCGATCTCCTGCTTGATCAGGTCCACATCGCCGTCCGCAGCATCCAGTATTTTTTTAAAAACTGCCGGCGTAAAAGATTCTGTATCAATATTATACTGTTCCAGATACATTTTCATATTTTTATAAGGATCTGACCTGCCCGCTTTTTCGGATGTATCCACATCGTAACCCGATTTTACCGCGACGATACGATCTCTGGCTTCTGCAATATGGTTCTTGATCTCGCTGTCCGGTGTATTTCTCCGGATATAAAAGGTGATGGACCGGGCCTTTCCGCCCCGGCCTCCCCGGATCATCTCATAATCAAAACAAATATCACATTTTTCCTGCATTTCCTCCCTGGCAGGTTCCAGCACGCGGTTACGGAAGCTGCTGTAGCTTTCAAACTGTTTATCTTCTTTATGAGCTATATTTTCTACAATATCATCCCAGCTCTTTCCGTTATTGACTGCTTTGTGGATGTAATCCGCATCCAGATTGACAAGACCCAGTTCACATTTAAGTTCATTGATGTTATAGGTCTTTGACACTTCGTCTCCAAAATTGGATCCTATTCTCCACAATTCCTTTTTTAATATTTCATATAACCGGTAAGTATAACTTTTTTCGATAGAGATTAAAGTAGCCAGCTCATAGGTTGTATAATTGTTTTTCAGATTATAAATCTGTGGTGTCATCTCATGATTAAAGATGATCTTCAGCTGCTTATCCTCATAAGTAACATTCGTGATCATGGAAAATGTTTTAAAATTTCCCATGCCGTCCTCGACTGTCACCACGTGGCCTGCCAGAGACCTGGAAACAGTTTTTAATTTTTTATAGATATTCGTATCATTTGTTCTTCCAAGAAGCTGACGGATCTCATAAGGGGTAAGAACTGCGTACATTTGTCCGTGATCTGATTTAAGCTTTGTCAGAGAAATGGCGATCAGCTTATTGCCAAGCAAAGTGGTCTTATATTTTGCAGTAACAAACTGATTTGATTTCCGGACAACAAGTCCTGTTTTTTCTGTGGGCATGCTTTTATTCCTCGCTGCCGGAAAAGATCCGGCAGATACTATTGATATACATAACAGACTATCTTACGTAAATTACTGCTATTTTACTACAGGAACCCGATGAAATCAAGGAAGTTTTTACATCATCTACTTATTTTATTGAACTATAAGTATATTTAGTAATATCTTTGTTTTTATTAGTACATAAACTACTTACTGAGAATAAGAATAGAAGTAGTTTTCGTAAGAACTTTTAAAACCTGTTACGTAAACTACTTACTTCTTAATCCATGATCGTCTGGAAACCGCTCTTTTCCTGAACTTTTCTGAAACAGGCCCGGTTTACTCCAAGATTTACATAAGAAGTAACTTATTACCCGGACTACTCTTCTTCGCACAAAAAAATAAGTACTTCATGTAAGAACTTATTCAAGGTTCGTACATGAAGTACTTTTTTCAGAAGGAGGATTCAAGTATTTTTCGTAAGAACTTCTCCTGCAAAAAAATTTTCTTTTATTTTTGATACAACATCGGAATATCATATCCTGGTCAGTCATTTTTGTTGCAGCTTTCGGAATTGGATATATAAAACATCCCTTTTAGAGATAAGTCAGTACTTTTTGTAAACTCTTCCAGTATCTTCGGAACTTTCTTTCAGTCCTTCTGAACAGCGGGACCAGTTTATTTTGTCACTGCTTACAGTAAAAACCGTAACAGGCAAATGTTTCGGAGCGGCATTTTTACTGCCATCCTTCCCTCCTAAATAAAAGAAATAAATAAATTTGTTGTTGTACTATATATTTCTATTTATATATGACGTAAAGTTCTTACATAAAATACTTAAGGAAACGCCGGTTCGATCAGCGTTTCCTTATAGTCAGCGTTTCCTTATGATAACATCATGAGTTAAAATATTTTTTCAGTTCTTCTACTTTATCCAGCTTTTCCCAGGGAAGATCTACATCGGTACGTCCAAAGTGACCATAGGCAGAAGTCTGTCTGTAGATCGGGCGGCGAAGATCGAGCATTTTAATGATTCCTGCGGGACGAAGATCAAAGTGCTTCTCAATAATCTCTTCCAGCTTTTCTTCTGCGATCCTGCCGGTTCCGAAGGTATCTACATGAACAGAAGTCGGATGGGCAACACCAATCGCGTAGGAAAGCTGGATCTCGCACTTGTCCGCAAGACCGGCGGCAACAATGTTTTTTGCCACATACCGTGCAGCATAAGCCGCAGAACGGTCAACCTTTGTGCAGTCCTTTCCGGAAAAAGCACCGCCGCCGTGACGCCCTGTTCCACCGTAGGTATCTACAATAATCTTCCGGCCGGTAAGACCGCTGTCTCCGTGAGGTCCTCCAATAACAAACCGACCGGTTGGATTGATATAATATTTCGTATCTGCATCCACCATATCGGCAGGAATGATTGCATCAAAAACGTACTTTTTAATATCCTGATGGATCTGTTCCTGAGTCACATCCGGATCATGCTGCGTCGAGCACACGACTGCGTCAAGACGAAGGGGTCTTCCATTGTCATCATATTCTACAGTAACCTGTGTTTTTCCATCCGGGCGAAGATAGGAAAGCGTACCGTCTTTTCTGACCTTTGCCAGCTGGTAAGATAACTTATGAGCCAGATTGATGGCATAAGGCATATATTCCTCTGTCTCGTTGGTGGCATAACCGAACTGAAGACCCTGGTCTCCGGCTCCAATGGAATCCAGTTCATCCTCATCCATTTCATTTTCCTTCTGCTCCAGTGCCTTATCGACACCCATGGCGATATCCGCAGACTGTTTATCCAGAGCCGTCACAACAGCACAGGTATCTGCATCAAATCCATAAGCCGCATTATCGTAGCCGATCTCACGGATGGTATCTCTGGCGATTTTCTGATAATCTACATTTGCTTTTGAAGTAATCTCACCCATAATGAAAACGATTCCTGTTGTGGTGCAGGTCTCGCATGCTACACGGCTCATGGGATCCTGTTCGATCAGAGCATCCAGAATGGCGTCGGAAATGGCGTCACAAATTTTGTCAGGATGGCCTTCGGTTACTGATTCAGACGTAAATAAATTTTTTCTCATGTAATACTTCCTTTCATACTAATAACTTCATAATAACAGTCTCATAACAACAATCTCGTAATAATATTTTATCGATTATGATGCCGGCCATTAAAAAACAGCCCGAATAATCGGACTGTCATCTGTTTATAACAATCCTCTTATTGTTCGATCGGATCTCTGCCAAAGCAGCAATCCATCCTCGCTCAGGAAAGGCACCTTCCTTTTAGAACCAGCTGCACAGATCAAAAACCGTCTGCACAAATACAGTAAACTGCAGGTCTGCCGTTCTCATAAGGGGTTGCCGTGGCTTCACAGATCCTATGTATCTCCACCACTCTGAATAAAAGGCTATTTTATTATTCAATTGTCTGCATGTGATACAATAAACTTTTCAATAGAAATTGTCAAGTACTTATTTCATTAAACTGCACCTTCCCGGTTACTATTCACAGCCTTTTTAAGTCACGACAAATAGAGCAGGGTATTAGCACTGCTCTTTTGCCTTGTATTCAGCTTTGCTTTCTG
>CACZPF010000215.1 GCA_902782975.1 uncultured Lachnospiraceae bacterium | reverse complement strand
GCATTTTCTGTTTCATGAGACGACTATTCTTTTTTTACTGGTTTTCTCATTTAACAGTTAAATAATAACAGCCTGTGTCCAACAAATGTCCAACAAGAATTTATGTGTTTTTCCGATCTTTTCCAACTAGTACAACTGCCTCTGTTCAACGTCCGTCCCCGCCAGATCTCAGGAAGCACTGAATAATTCAGTGCTTCCCTAATAATTTCCATTGACTCTGTCCATATAGGATTCGGTCATGCTGGCCCAGGAATAAGAACTCATATACTCTCCGCGGTAAGAGTTTACGGCATCGATATCACCTTCAAAGAATTTATACAGATCGCATTCAATAAGTTCCGGACGGATGCGGAGATAACCCTTTTTCATATCAAGAATCTCACTGATCCCGTACTCTTCCAGGGTTGCCTTGAGGCTCCGGATGATCACATCCAGCTGTTTCTGCATGGGGCGGTCATAAAGAGCATCTTCCCAGAGGATCGCAAAGGCGTTCGCCCTGGAGACACTTCTGCCCTGTCTGTCCACAAGATAAGCCAGAAGCTCTTTTGCCCTTGCACGTGTAAAACCAACCACCTGACCATCTACAAAAACATCAAATTCTCCAAAAGTCTCGATCACAATATGCGATTTTCTCTTTCTGGAACGTCTGGAAAACGCGTACCGTATTTCATCTTCCAGACGTTCCTTACTGGCAGGCTTCAGCAGATAACCGGAAGCGTGCAGCCCGAAAGCCTCTACCGCATATTTTGAGTATCCGGTGAGAAAGATGATGGCTGTATCCGGCTGTAATTCTTTAATCTTTGCCGCCAGCGAAAGGCCATCCATATCAGGCATATGAATATCCAGAACCGCAATATCCACAGGATGATCCATGACCCATCTGCAGGCCGTCTGTCCGCCGGAAAGCCCTGTTACTTCCGTAACATCCTCAATACTGCGGCACACGGACACAGCAAGATCCAAACTAAGTTTCTCATCATCAACACAGATAATTTTCATATAACAAAACCTTCAGGCTTTATCTTGATCTCGCTCCTGATCTATTCTGCTTAGATCGGCAGATTATATTGATCGGAGAGTTCCTGTTTTGTATGTGACTCCCAGAAAGACCTGCTGTTGCACCAGAATACACGGTCAACTTCATCGTAAAAAACAAAGATCCCGTTTTCTTCCTTAACTTTCTTATAAGAGCGTCCGTTGTTATCGACCCAGATAGAAGGGTCCTGAGAGCTGGACAGAACAGCCTGGCTCAAACCTTCTGCATCCAGAAATACCTGCATGAACTGAGCCTGCGGCTCTTCCGTTATATATCCGCTGTTTTCCTCAACAGTACTTTCTTCGCCAGACCATTCTTCTGAACTGGTCTCCTGGTAGGCTGCGTCCTCACCTCCGTCATCCAGTGACGGCTGGCCGCTGCCCCAGTATCCTTCAATATAAGTCCACTTCAGGCCGTACGCTTCATCATACAGTAATTCGGATCCATCGATCCAGTGATATTTCCCACCGTTGGAATCTGTCCATACCTCATCTCCCGCATGACCGGTGACGATTGCCTGTGCTCCGTTCTCAGCATAAAGAACCATTGTCTGTGTCTGGACATCCTGCTCTGCCTGCTCCGCTTCTTTCATCTCTTCCCAGTATTCTTTATACTCGGAGAAATAGGTACCGTTCGTATTGTCATAGAACAGATGGGCATTCCCTTCGATCTCTGTATACTGGATGCCGTGGGAATCCTGCCAGTTTCCGAAGGTTCCCTTCTCGCGGAAAACTTTAACCCAGCTGCCGTCTTTGGCATAGATCGTTACTTCATCATATTCAGGCTTCTTGTCTTCTTCCGGGTCCACTTTAGCAAGGAACTTGGAAGAAACATAAGCAGTGCCTCCATTATTCAGCCGGATCTGAGCCCACCCGATATCCTTGCCGTCCTTCTGAACCATGGCAGTCACGAAAATACGGCTGCCCAGCTCCAGTGATCCGATCGCATTAGAATCTGTGGAATAAGTTTCCCGTACGTTCAGCGGATCCGCCAGAACATAATAATAATCATTTACCGGTTTCAATGTATAGGAACTCGTCTGCTGAGGAGCCGGTGACGCCAGGGCAGTCTTCGTATCAAACTTAAGGATCCTGACCGTAGAAACAGCGTTCATGATCATTTCCAGATCCTTCTGATCCACCGCGCATCCCTTTACGACAAATACTTCGTTCCTTGTAGAAACAAAGGTGTGGTATACAGCAGCGTAATTTCTGTCTGCCACAGAGGGGGCGGGAAGATTCTGGCCATTCTGCAGATGATCAATAGTTATCAGATCATCGCCGTCAGAAATGACAAACCAGTGGGAGGAATCGGGCACCACCTGCCACTGCGGTGTCGGGAGATCCATCGAAAGGACTCCATCTTCTGTGACAACATTCGAATCTTCGGCAGAGGCAAAGGAAAACCAGTTATAGGTCGTATCCTTCACCGGCTCCTCGCTTCCGGGAGTCCAGACAAGCGTCAGATCATCAGAAAAAGCAAACGATCCCGCACAATTCTCATAGACGACCTCCTGTGTGTATTCAAGGTTTTCTGCATTCCAGATAAAATCGGTACGTACGCCGTCCGTATAAGAAAGAGTAAGCGTTGCCGGATCCAGTTCACCAGTCATGTTCCACATGGAATAATCGTCAGATTCTCCATAATAGTACACGCTAAGATCCGTTTTCACTCCATCCTCGTCCTCACTCACCAGAACATTTCCGGAATCATTGTCATATAAACCGAGATATTTTTTTACAGGATTTGCTGATTCTTCGGCACTGACAGTACAGGCAAGGCACACAGAAACAGCGAGAATGCCAATCGCTCCGATAAGACTTTTCTTATTCATATGAATATCTCCTTCCCATAAACATATTTATATATCTTATATTATTTATCGCGGTCTGTGACGCAGACGTCGGAATGTCAGTCTGCGTATTTCAGTGAATTTTCAAGATCTGCCGTCTGGCTGTCGCTATCACCGAGCGCTTCATATACCTGGGCTCTCTGATAATAGGAATTTCCAAGATCATAGCCATTATCAATGCACACGGTATAATCCGCAAGAGCCTCCTCAAGATACCCGATCATTCCGTAGCACATTGCTCTGTAATAGTAGGCACTGTAGTTGATCACACGGTTCTCGTCGGATACCGGTTTCTCAGACTCTTCACCGGCTTCCTCTGCCGTTTCTTCAGCGGCTTCGTCCGTTTCTGCTGCTGTATCCTCAGCAGCTTCTGTTTCTTCCGTTTCTGCTGCGGTATCCTCCGAATCTTCTGTTCCTTCCGTTTCTTCTACGGTTTCTTCTACGGTCTCTTCCATACCATCTGCAGCCCCTTCTGCATCCTCTTCTTCCGCCGTCTCAGCTGCTCCACTGACGACTTCAGCCGCTGCATCCTGTACAGCTTCTGCAGCATTTCCGGAAGCTGCAGCAGCATTCTCGGCTACGGCATCCGATGCAGCTGCTTCTTCAACATTTACTCCTTCATCTCCTTCGGCCTGCTGTGCGCCGGACTCGTCAGAGGATTCTTCCACTTCCGGGATCACGGCGTCATCGCCGATCAGATCTGTGAAGGCCTGAATGGCGCCAACGATATCACCGGTCTGCATTCTGCTGATGCCAAGATTATAAAGAGCATCTTCAACGTAGGGTTCAGTTTCCACAGATTTTGCGAAATCAGCTGCTGAAGTCTCAAAATCTTCTGTCAGAAGAGAGCATACGCCGCGGTTATAATAAACGCCCG
The DNA here is from genome assembly GCA_902782975.1 of uncultured Lachnospiraceae bacterium. GTDB lineage: Bacteria > Bacillota > Clostridia > Lachnospirales > Lachnospiraceae > Blautia_A. Next base: position 3,742 of record CACZPF010000215.1, on the reverse strand, counting down.
TAAACTCGCCGCCCTTTTCAAGGCACTTGTCGAAGGACTCTCTGGCGCCGGCATAATCCCCCGAATTCATCTTGCAGATACCGATATTATACAGAGCCCCTGCTCCGTAGACCTCATCCTCCGTAAAACCTTCAAATTCAGCAATCGCTTCTTCCAGCTGGCCGCTCTCCATCAGGTAAATTCCATTCTGATAATGACCCTCGACCTCGTCTATATCATTCTCTTCCAGGAACTTCTGATATACCTCCTGCGCTGCCGTAAGATCGCCGTTCGCCTCATGGAGCTGCGCCACTGTTTCATAAAGAGAGACATCCTGGGTCAGATCGATATAAGACTGAAGACTTGAAACAGCCTGATCGTACTGGCCAAGACCGGTATAGACCTGTGTCTTAACCAGATAAGCATCCGCCAGATCCGGCTGAACCGTGGTCGCGGCATCAAGTTCGGAAAGTGCCAGATCCGTATCCCCTTCGATCACATCGATGCAGGCCCTTTTAAGAAGAAGATCTGCATACAGTTCCGGATCTGTCTGAGGATCGCAGTAAGCAAAACAAATATCCAGATATTTATCTGCCAGATCATACTCCTCATTCGTGATCGCATTAAGAGCCAGCGTATAGTTGGCGTCCAGCTTCTGGTCAACAGATACAGTATTCACTGCTTCCGCAAAAGCAGGCTGAGCCATAAGAACTGCACCTGCCATAAGAACTGCGATCATCCTGCTTCTTTTTTTCATCTTAAATTCCTCCTGATAATCTGTACAATAAATGAATAAAATAGTTTTTACTTTCCTGTACCTATCGCATTGCAGATAGAACACCGTGTAACGCCGTTAGCATCCGTAACAAAAATATGTTTGTGAGGACCGACGGCAGACCTTCCACCTGCAACATCTGCCGAACTCTCATCAGAAATCTTCATCTCACCAGACTTGCTGCCTTGATCTTCTGTCAATTCATTTTCTTTTTTCATTAAATCACTCATTTTTTCCTCCTGTATCATTTAAAATAATTAAATTAATAAGCCAGCATGCTTTTATCTATAAGAGTAAAATTTTCCCCGTCCCAGTACAGTTCCTGAAGCGGAAACGTATAGGTTCGACCGAATACATCTTTCATTACATATTCAATATAATAAGTTCCCGCAGGGATCATCTGATATTCAACATCCATGGCACGGGTTATCGTATGATAATCGCTGATATCATATAAACTGCTGCCGCTTTCATCAAATACCGGATACTGAAACTGATATTCTCTGCCCGCGAAATTTGAAAGGGTGATCGCGTTTCTTCCAGGTATGGAAGAATTTTCGTAATATCCTTCCCAAATACCATAAATGGTATATTCTCCTCTGTTTTCAGGAAGAGAAGCCAGCATCCTTTCGGGATCCTCCGGGATCTCAAGTTCCATATCCTGTCCCATGTCATTGACCGCCAATCCCATTCTAAGGTAATATGTCCTTCCATCCAGCTGGATCGGGATGTTGTAGATTCTGTTCGTTTTATACTGACTGCCCTCAACCAGTTCCATGCAGATCAGTTCTCCGTCGATACTCAGCCATCTGTCCGGACGATACGGCAAAAAGTATACGCACATGCTGTCGTCATCTCCAAGAATCTCCATATAGCAATAATCAGAGCCCAGGCAGCTGATCGTCCCTGTCATTTCATCCTTCCTGTAGAACCGGTAGCTTACGATATCTCCGATGCCCAGATTCTCTTCCTCCACAAATTGCACGCACGGAAGTCCTCCGTATTCCTGGAGATAAAACAAGGGAGAATACTGATTTCCATATTCCAGCTTCGGCAGAGGGTCGACTTCATCGTAGATCCAGGAAGGTGCGTCCCAGGTGCTGTCAAGCATATCCAGATAAGCCAGATAATGGGGGCTCTTGCAATTTAAAGCATAGACCGATAATTCTTCATCAGAAAAATCTGCCGCATAGCAGAAAGAAAGCCCGTGCGCTCCCGACCTTCCCCTTCCTTTGACGGTATAGACAACTGCTTCTTCCAGCGCATCGATCATCTCATTGCGAAAAGACAGAGGCACAGAAGCAGTCATGGGCTTACTGTAAAAGATCCCTGCAAGATCGATCATATGCTCTTTGCCAAGGCCATACATTTCTGCCGCGTTGATGATCTGATAAATGCTCATGATCATGTCCGAAGAGTTTCTATATTCTTCCCCGATTATGGCAAACAGCTGATCAAACAGTTCGGCAACTTTATCGATCTTTGAAAGATCGATCACGGACAAAGTCAGCAGATTACTGAACTGGCTCTGTTCGATATTTGCATATTTACTCTGCGTCATATTGCAGAAGCACCGCCCGAACTGTATGCCGTCGCAGTCTGGATGAATATATAATTCATTCAGCCATTCTGAATAGGCACTTCCGTTGCCTGAAACCATTTCCTCCGACCCTATCATATAATTCGCGTGATCCTTAAGTGCCACGGCAGTCTCCAGATTTGCCATCATACAGGCATCCATAGCGATCACCTCAAAATGGATACCGGACTCCGCCAGAGCTTCATCCAGTTCATTCAGATGAAGGACATCTCCATCAAATAATTCATCTACGAAGATGCCCGTCTTGCTCCCGCCGCCATGGTCCCACAGGATCAGCGCATACTTCTCGGCAGGAAAGCTGGCCGCCGACCATCTGATAAAATCTGTCAGCGTCTCTTTATCTGCCATGGAAGACAGTTCCTGCTCATTTTCCAGAGTAAATGGCTGACTGTGATGATATACCCAGGCAGGATCATAGGAATAGCGCTGGAGTTTTTCTGCAGAAATATCGATTCCCGGCTTTTCGGAGGCGTGCCATTCTTTACAGCCGCCAGTCTCCAGTACCAGATTCACCTGTCCTTTATTAAGAAGCAGATCATCCACTCTGTCTGGCATATCCTGAGGACTGCCATCGTCACCCGGCAGACCGGAGACAGCTTTATCCCCTGCGTTCGATTCGAACATTGAAACATTCGAACCGCTATTGATCGAAAGAGCACTCTGCGCGATCTCGTTTAGATTATAGGTAGCCATCCCATTTCGAGATTCCAGATCCGAGCCGCAAAGATAAAGCATGACTGTCCATTTTGCAGGATCTGTTCCACTTCCGGCTTCTGCCGTATTCTCTTCCGCCCGGATCGTCCGTAAGGAACCTGCTGCCAGAAAAGAAACGGCGAGAATCAGGCATAGCAGCCATCCGGGGAAAAAGCGTCTATTTGATGTCTCAATAATCTCAGGCCACCTCCTTCAGAAAGTATATTAACATTTACAGAACACAATATAGCACAGTGTCCAACAAATGTCCAACAAAATGATTGTTCTTTGGTGAAAGCTTTTGCAGTCCCGGCCTTAAATAATCATAATAAATTAACCTTGCAGATTTCTCACACTTGACCGCAGCAGCCCTTCAATGGTACAATTTAAACATACATTCAGTCACAGTTCCGTCACAGATGAATAATGTGATCCGTCACGGTTGTGGATCCCGGCAGTGGATTTTAAGATTTCTGTCCGTATACGGTTTAAATAGAAGAAATAAGGAAATCGTGATATTTAGAAAAATAAGAGGTATTGTCCATGACAGTCATTTCGAATAACAGGCAGACAGGGAAAGAAAAAATTGAAAGAATTCTCTTACATACAGATTTCTCTCAATATTCCGGCCTGAAAGAATCGCTCGCCGGCAAATTGTTTTCTCAGGAAGAACCGGTCAAAAAAAAACGTTCGAT
>CACZPF010000214.1 GCA_902782975.1 uncultured Lachnospiraceae bacterium | reverse complement strand
CTCTGATCAAAAGAATCAAAGTCCTCTTTTGAAAGATGATCCCAGTCTTTTGTAAAAACATCATCTCCAAGAACTCTGCCGCCGCCCATGGAATCGATGATGGCGTTCAGCTGCCGGATCGTTTCAGCACAGGTGCCTTCTTCATACATCTGCGTTTTGCTGAAGATGATCCTGCCTGCGGCCAGGAGCTGGGCATACATCAGATAATCGGATTCCAGGGAAAGGTGGTCATCGATCCTGGCATCGACAATGGTCAGGATACTTCCGATCTCACAGTACTTTTTAACGGCATCTGTCTCCATCACACTGAAAAATTCATCCACATCATAGATGCCGGATGGCTCTACCAGTACCCGGTCGCATCCGTCTCTTGCAGCCTGGATGAGCATCGAAATGAATTTGTCCCTTCCCGTACAGCACATGCAGCAGCCCGCAAGGTCATCGATGGAACAGTCCTCATCCCTGAGAAGCCGGCTGTCGATGGCGGCACTGCCAAATTCATTTTCTATAATATGAACATGTTCTCCCTGGTCTTTCAGATGTTTCAGATACTTTCTGATAAAGGTCGTTTTTCCGGAACCCAGAAACCCTGTAATGAGGTCAACGCGTGTCATGCAAAAATCCTCCCTGTGATATAAAAATCGAATCCTGGAATCTCTTCAGAATACGCGGGATCGTGAAACCCGCTTTCCTTAAAAATACGGAGTTGTTGCCATGTAGAATTCCCCGATCTGCTCGGGGGAATATTTATCATTCCGAAGCCACCACCGGACGGTTTCGGCGAAATCACAGACCGTATGATGGAGCATGTAATCCCGCGGGATCGAGTCGGGTGACCTGACGAGCGCATGATCAAAAACCTTTGTCAGATATTCTTTAAAAAACTGCATAAAGACTTCCCCGCTCTCGCAGGAGAGGATGCCCTTAAGGTATATGCGGCTGTCATGCAGATGATAGAGAATATGGGTCACCTTATCCTTCATGCCTGTATCTGAGCATGAAAAATCGTGGGTCTTCTCCTTCATCAGATCTTCAGAAAAAACATGATCGAAGATTTCCGTACATAAAGCCTTTAAAAGGTCATCTTTGGTCTCAAAGTGAGAGTAGAAGGTACTCCGCCCGATATTGGCCTGATCGATGATCTCCTGCACAGTGATGCTGCTGAAGGGCTTTTTTTCCAGAAGAATCGTGAAAGCTTCAAAAATCGCTTTTCTGGTCTTCTGCTGTCTTCTATCCATTTCCTGGTCCTTTCCCTCTATCGTTCATTGATGCAATACCAAAACATTATGGCCGTTAATGAACTGAGTGTTCATTAGAATAATTATATAATTATTTAATCGTATTGTCAATCGGAAGCAGAATTAATAGATTGCCAACGGGGGCGGCAGATGATATGATATATAGAATATGAAGAAATATGATCAGAAAGGATGAGCCTATGTCAAACGAGAACATGCTGGGAACGAAACCGATTCCGAAACTGCTGCTTCAGTTCGGGCTTCCCTCTGTCATTTCGATGCTGGTCAACTCTATTTACAATCTGGTGGATCAGATCTTCATCGGACAGAAGGTCGGATATCTTGGAAATGCAGCGACCAATGTAACTTTCCCCTTTGTGACGATCAGTCTGGCACTTTCGCTGATGATATCCGTTGGTACGGCTGCAAACGTAGGCCTGAATCTTGGACGGCGGGATCAGAAGAGAGCTGACAAAACGCTTGGCAACGGATTCTGTCTTGCACTCTGTGTCGGGACAACGCTTCTTATTATTGGGCAGATCCTGCTGATCCCCATGCTGAAGCTTTTTGGCGCGACAGAGGTGGTTCTTCCCTATGCCATCCAGTATGCAAGGATCTATATTATCGGCATTCCGCTGACGACCATTGGTATTATGCTCAATGACGAGATCAGGGCGGACGGAAATCCCTCCTATACGATGCGCAGTATGATCATCGGCGCGGTGATCAACATTGTGTTCGACTATATTTTCGTCTTTCCGATGAACCTGGGCGTACGGGGCGCGGCCGTGGCCACCATTATGGGGCAGTTTGTCACCATGATCCTGGGCTTTATGTATATTCCCAAACTTCGGACGATCCATTTTGACAAACGGAATATGAAGCTGGAGCCGGAAGTTGTAAAAGATATCGTGCTGCTTGGATTTTCTTCCTTTATCACCCAGGTCTCCATGCTGTTCATGCAGATCGTACTGAACCGCCAGGCTGTCCGTTACGGGGCGCTCACCAAGTACGGCTCCGAGATCCCTCTTACCGTGTTCGGCATTGTCATGAAGGTCAACCAGATCATGACTTCGATCATTCTGGGCATCACGACAGGATCCCAGCCGGTCTTCAGCTATAATTACGGAGCCCAGAAATATGGAAGAGTCAGGGATCTTGTCAAATTCTGCATGATCGTGACGACCATTGTGGGCACGATCGGAACCATCTGCCTCCAGGTTTTCCCGCAGCAGATCATATCCATCTTCGGCCAGGAGGATGCGCTGTATAATGAATTTGCGGTCATGGCCATGCGGAATATGACCTTCCTGATTTTTATTCTTGGCGTCCAGATGACGGCCAGTGTCTATTTCCAGGCAGTCGGAAAGCCAAGGGGATCTGTACTGATCTCTCTTTCGAGAACGATCCTGTTCATGATCCCGCTTCTGTTCATCCTTCCGCATTTTATTGGAGTAAAGGGGATCATGTTCGCTTTCCCAGGGGCGGATATTGCGGCAGTCATTCTTTGTACAACGCTTCTGGTGCGTGAGATCAGGGATCTTAACCGTCGTCTGGCAGCGCAGGAGAGGAGAGAAAGAAATGGCGTCTAAAGAAAAGATCTATACCATTCCGCTCAATGACGCGATGAATGAAAATGATGAATGCATTTTCTGCTTTCTGGAGAGAAAGCTGCTCTACAAGACCATGGACTTTGTCCTGGGAGACAGTTCCTCTTATATGGAAAGCGATATCCGGGAAATGACGGATAAAGAAGGTTTCTGCCGGGAACATACCAAGATGATGTTCGATTACGGCAATGCGCTCGGCAACGGGCTTATTCTGGAAACACATCTGAAAAAAGTGCGCCAGGAACTGCATGAGCAGCTGGCGCAGTATTCTCCGTCCGGCAGGGGGTCAGCTTTTAAGCGAATCCTCGGGAAAAAGAGTGAGGGGCAGAATACATTGGCTGCCTGGACGGAACAGAGAAATACGTCCTGTTTTATCTGTACCAGGTTAAAGGAAGAATTTGAGTGTTATCTTGACACCTTTTTCTTTATGTATAAGAATACGGAGGAATTCCGCCAGAAGGCAGATCACTGCAAAGGGTTCTGCATTCCTCATTTTGGAAAGCTGATGGAAAAAGCATCTCAGGAGTTTTCGGGAGAGAAGCTTTCGGAATTCACTTCCCGGATGGCCGGAATCATGGAAAACAACCTGGAACGGATGGAAGAGGAACTGACCTGGTTTGTCGATAAATTTGACTACCGGAACAAGGATGCCGACTGGAAGAACTCCAAGGATGCCCTGCAGCGCACCATGCAGAAACTTCACGGCGGTTATCCTGCGGACCCTGTATATAAGCATCAGTAAAGATCGTGAAAAGCATCGGATTTATAAAAAGATCCGATGACGGCTTGCGGCTTTCAGGGTTTCCGATTATAATGGGCTGGTTTGATAATTTCAGAAATATATATTTATTCAGAAGGAGAATTGAATATGCAGAATCCTGTAGTGACAATTACAATGACGAACGGCGATGTGATCAAAGCGGAGCTGTATCCCGAGGTTGCGCCGAATACAGTCAATAATTTTATCAGCCTTGCTTCCAGAGGCTTTTATGACGGCATCATTTTCCATCGTGTGATCAGCGGTTTCATGATCCAGGGAGGAGATCCTACCGGCACAGGTATGGGAGGCCCGGGCTATTCTATCAAGGGAGAATTTTCCGGCAACGGGTTCCAGAATGATCTGAAGCACACGGCGGGTGTTCTTTCGATGGCGAGGGCTATGGATCCGGATTCCGCCGGCAGCCAGTTCTTTATCATGCATAAGACATCTCCCCATCTGGATGGCGGGTATGCAGCTTTTGGCATGGTGATCGAAGGCATGGATGTAGTCAATAAGATCGCCGGGACAGATACGGATTTCAGAGACCGTCCCCTGACAGAACAGAAGATCAGGACCATGACCGTGGAAACCTTCGGAAAAGAGTATCCGGAACCGGAAAAAGTGGCTGACTAAAAGTCTAAGAAGAGCGAGGAATGATCGTGATACATTTTAATATTCCGCCGTTTATCGGAAATGAACTGGAATATATACGGGAAGCCGTCGAATCCAAGAAGATCAGTGGAGACGGGCAGTTTACCAAAAAATGCAATGCCTGGCTGGAACATCGTTTCCAGGCAGAGAAAGTGTTGCTGACCACGAGTGGATCAACAGCCCTGGATATGGCCGCCATTCTGTGCGGTATTCAGCCTGGCGATGAAGTAATTCTGCCGAGCTATACCTTTTCCAGCACGGCCAACGCCTTTGTCCTTGCCGGGGCAAAGCTTGTGTTTGTTGATATCCGCCCGGATACGATGAATATCGATGAGACAAAAATTGAAGAAGCCATCACCGAAAGGACCAGGGTGATCGCTCCGGTGCATTATGCAGGCGTTTCCTGTGAGATGGATACGATCATGGATATTGCGAAACGTCATCATCTGAAGGTCGTTGAGGACGCTGCCCAGGGAGTCATGAGCACATATAAGGGAAAAGCACTTGGCACCATCGGTGATATGGGATGCTATTCCTTCCATGAGACGAAAAATTACTCGATGGGTGAGGGCGGAGCGATCCTTGTGAATGACCCTGCCTATGTGGAAAAAGCAGAGATCCTGAGAGAAAAGGGAACCAACAGAGCCAGGTATTTCCGCGGCCAGGTGGATAAATATACGTGGGTGGATTTTGGCGACAGCTATCTGCCAAGCGAAATTAATGCGGCCTACCTCTGGGCGCAGCTGGAGAAGGCAGATGAGATCAATCAGAACCGGTTAGATACCTGGAACATCTATCATGATGCTTTTATGTCCCTGGAAGAAGAGGGGAAAGTCCGGCTTCCGGTGATTCCTGAAGGATGTACGCATAACGCCCACATGTTTTACTTAAAATGCAGAAATCTTGAGGAACGTACGGCACTGATCAGTTATCTTAAGGAACATGGCGTTCAGGCAGTGTTCCACTATGTTCCGCTCCACTCGGCGCCGGCAGGCCTTAAGTTCGGCAGATTTAACGGAGAGGACGTTTATACCACTTCCGAAAGCGATAAGCTGGTCCGCCTTCCGCTCTATTATGGCCTGGCAGAAGAGGACCGGCAGACGGTTATCGAGGCTGTGAACAGGTTTTACGGGCGATAAAATTATCAGATGACCTGTCAGAACAGGTCAGGAAAGAGGAAATTATGATCATCGTAATCGGTGCTGCCGGATTTGTGGGAAGATATACGGTAGAACAGCTTCTGGCAGATGGAAAACAGGTCCTTGCGACCTGTACCAACGAAAAAAAGTGCCGGATCTTCCGTGAAAAAGGAATCCCGGCAGTCGTTCTGGATATTACCCGGAAAGAGGACTTTGACAGGCTTCCGGTAAAGGATGTGGAGGGGGTCATCCTCCTTGGCGGCCTTCTGCCGGCCAATGTGACAGTAGATCCGGATCAGGAAGAAAATGCGGATGAATATTTCCGTGTCAATGTGATCGGGACGATCAATGTTCTGGAGTACTGCCGCAGGAACCATATTCAGAAGGTGATCGGCTGTACATCCTATTCAGATGTGGCGGGTGCCTGGAAAAAGGGCTATGCCATCAAGGAGACAGAACCCAGAGATTTTCATTTTACAGGGGATCACGCAGTCTATGTCATCTCTAAAAATGCTGCGAGTGATGTCATGGAATATTATAATCAGCAGCATCATATGCAGTGCGCCTGGTTCCGGCTCCCGCCGGTGTACGGCGTCGGCCCTCACGGGACCATCTATGTAAACGGAAAGCCGTATAAGTCGGCTATCCAGACCTTTATTGAAAAAGCAAAAGCCGGAGAGGACCTTGAAATATGGGGCGATCCGCATATAACCCGGGATATCATCTATGTCAAGGATGTGGCCAGAGCTTTTTCCATGGCCCTCGACAGCGATAAGACGAAGGGTCTTTACAACATGACGTCCGGAACGGAGCTTGATCTGGAAGATCAGGCAAAAGCCATTATTGAGGTATTCGGTTCCCCCGAAAAGAAAAGCCGGATCGTTTATCGTCCCGAAATCCCCAATAATACCCCTTCTTTTTTGTTTGATATGACAAAGGCGAAGGAGGACTTTGGATTTGTGCCGCAGTATACTTCTTACATGGATATGATGTATGATTATAAAAAGGAACTGGAAAGCGGTCGCTGGAACGACATGATCCGGGAAAGAGGAAATAAATAACAGCCGGCCAAAATGCCGGAGGCTGTGCTGACGAACATCAGGCAGGGAGGTGGTCCCTATACAGAGGAAAAAGATAGACTGGAAAAATCTGATCCTGCTGCAGGGAATTGTGATTATCTATACATTGGCCGGGGTGGCCGGAAAGTTTGCGTCCGGATATTCGTTCTTATCCTTCGGCTTTATCGTATGTTATGGTATTGAAATACTGATTCTTGGAGTTTATGCCATTTTATGGCAGCAGATGATCAAGCGGTTCGACCTGTCCGTTGCCTATGCGAACCGGTCGATCGCTCTTTTGTGGTCCATGCTCTGGGCGGCG
>CACZPF010000213.1 GCA_902782975.1 uncultured Lachnospiraceae bacterium | reverse complement strand
GGTATTCTTTTGTCGCTCTCATCTTGATCTCCTCCAATAATAAATCTTGTGCCGTGTTCATAAGCACAGGCTGGTTCATTCCTCTGCTGGTTCTTCCGCCGATCCTTCCACAGGTTTTTCCGCATCTGTGGTAAGAGGGGTTTCTTTAAAGGTCTGGTCTGCAAAGGGACCGCAGAGCGGGTTCAGCGGACGGCCGTTGTCATAATAATCATATTTAAAGACGATCGGCGACCCATCCGGATTTTCATAGAGTTCTTCCGGTTCGAAAGCCATTCCAAGCGTTTCCGTCGAGATCATGGTACAGGTCCCTTCCGGAAGATAATCGTATACATTTGTATCCAGGAAGTATTCTCCCTGCTCTTCCTTCAGCCGGACATACACCTCATGCTCCGTATCCACACAGGCATCCTTTTCCGAAGACATGGGCTTTGCGTTATTAAAGTAAGCATTTCCGCCTGCCCACACAGGAAGCTTATAGTAATACTTATCCCGGTCGCCTGTGGCTCCCATGCCGCAGTAGCCTTCAAACATGGCAATATATTCCTCAAAAGAAGGATAACCCTCGTATGAAAGCGTGCCCACCGTCGTATTCCCGTCTGTCCAGGGATTGTCTGTACTGATCTTCCGGATCTCTTCCATGCCGGGACGCACAGGCTTCTGGATAAAGATATTATTGTAAAAGCGCATATCTCCGTGCAGGATCGTCATAAAACCTGCCACCTCTGTCCTGTGCGGCAGGTGATAGGGCGTATACCTCGGACTCGCGATCTTATTGGAACCGTTATCCACGCCGCGCCCCACCGCAGTAAAGGATCCCGCGATCAGGTTGTGGACCACTGCAACACCCTGGGTAGGCAGTTTCATGGCATGGTCGGAAAGAAGGATATTGTTATCTACAAGGGTCGGTCCATGGGATACCTCAATAAAAATATCTTCTCCAAGTCCGTCCAGGCAGTCCGGACCAGCATTCTCATCCAGCGGAAGCGTATTGTCGTGGAACAGATTCTGCGTCACTCTGGTGCCCTGCGCCTGCCAGTCCAGCCAGAGCCCTCTTGTACAGTGGTGAATATGGTTCCGGCGGTAAATAACATCGATTGCCGCATGCATCTTGATCCCGCCGATCTCCGCGCCTGCCAGGTTCTGTTTATTGTTGATATGATGAATATGATTGTCCTCGATGATCGAGAATACACCGCCAAGATGCCCGACGATCCCTGTCTGGCCGCAATCGTGAATGTTGCAGCGGCGGACAATATGAGAACCGATGTTTTCCTTCTTCCATCCTTCCCGCTCTGCCTGAATAATGCAGTCCCTCTCTGTCTGGGTCCCGTTTTTCAGTTTTCCGTACAGCCATTTGTTATCATTATTCGGCTGCAGATACTTCCCCAGAGAAATGCCGGAGCACTTGGAATCACAGATCTCGCAGTCTTCGATGATCCAGCCCTTCGACCAGTGAGGACCTGTCATCCCCTCCTGATAGGCGGTAGGCGGCGCCCACTGTGTCGCAGCCTGTTTTACAGTAAAACCGGAAAGAGTAATATATCCGACGCCCTCCCTGGAAGGATAGAAGCAGTTCCTCCGGACATTGATCTCCACATTCTCCTCGTTTGGATCGGCTCCCTGGAAATTGGCATAAAGAACTGTCTCGTTCTTCTCTTCATCCTGCTCCGTATACCAGGTATAAATGGTAAAGGCAGGATCCCAGGATTTTTTATATATTTCCGGCTCCAGCACCTTTTGAAGATCTGTCACCTCGTACATGGACTTGCCGTTCAGATAAACCTCTCCGGTATGCGCGATATAGGTAGCGATAAACCAGTCCCCGCTCACCAGTGTTGTATACGGATTGTAACTGCCGAAAATCCCGTTGGGAATCCTGGCAGTCCACACATTCCCCTGATAAGGTTCCCAGGACTTTACTTCCTCTGCACCTGTAATAACGGCCCCGCCCTGCTTCACAGAATGATAGACGATCCTGTTTTTTTCGGTCCCGGCATGCTTCGGATCCACATACTCTCTGTAAACGCCCGGATATACAAACACCGTATCACCGGGTTTTGCTACATCAGCAGCCTCCTGGATCCTCTTAAAAGGATACCCGGCTGTTCCGTTTCCGCCATGTACTGCATGGATATCTACATAATATTTCATATTTTCCCCTTTCATGGACTATTGACGGCCTGTCTGGAACTCAGTTTCAAACTTTCTCCCTTTTAAAAATACCCCACAGTCAAACCTGCGGGGTATCTGAAATCATCATTACAGTATCCGGTCTTATTCTGGCCTTCAGGATATGTCAGCCCTTTACAGCCCCGGCCATCATACCTTTCACCAGCTTATCCTGGAAGATAATGAACAGGATGATCATCGGCAGAGCCGAAAGAACCAGTACCGCCAGCATCAGAGGCATGTCCGCAGAATGCTCGCCCTTAAACTGTCCAAGCGCCAGAGGCAGGGTCTTCTGCGACGCCGAGGTAAGGAGTGTATTTGCAAAAGCGAATTCATTCCACATGGAAACGCCATTGTAAATGGCAAGTGTAGAAAGACCTGATTTGGAAAGCGGCAGAATAATCTTAAAGAAGTTGTTGAATTTATTGCAGCCGTCGATCTCTGCGGACTCTTCTACTTCCTTCGGGATCGTCATCATAAAAGCCGTAAGGATGAACACCGACATGGGAAGCGCGAAAGTGACATACGGTCCCAGAAGGGAAAACAGATTATCACGAAGTCCCATGGAATTGGTCATCTTAAACACAGGGATCAATGTCACATGCATCGGAATGGACATACAGGCCACGATTCCGGCATAGATCAGATTCCGCAGTTTAAACTTCATTCTGGAAAGAGGATAAGCCGCAAACGATGCGATCACCAGCATGATGATCAGAGAAAGGGCTACAATGAGAACGCTTCGGAAGAAATATCCGAAAAATCCGGCTTTCACAATATTGGGATAATTGTCAAAAAACCAGGGATCCGGCAGATGGAATACGCCCTGAGAGAGCATATCGAACTGCTTGCGGAAAGAGTTAAGGATCATGAATGCAAAGGGGACCAATGCTACAAAGAGCCAGAAAACAGCAAGGATGATGGCGATCGTCCAGGCAATACGGCTTTTGACCTTTTGCTTCCGATAATCGACTTCCATTCTCTCATTCATATCAGTAGTCCTCCTTTACCACAAAGATCCTGTTGAACAAAAGTGCAATGACGGTAATCAGGATAAACATTCCGGCGGCAACACAGGAACCGTAGCCCATGTTAAACTCCGAGAATGACAGACGGTACATATAGGTCGCCATCAATTCGGTACCCCTTGCCGGGCCGCCCTGCGTCATATTGAATACCATATCAAAGTACTTCAGAGATCCGATCAGGGACATGGTACAGGCAGTCTTGAAGATCGGCCCCAGAAGCGGGATCGCGATCTTAAACAGGTAATCCTTTCTGGTACAGCCGTCGATCACTGCCGCCTCATACAGGGATGTATCAATATTGCCATAACCGGCAATAAAATATACCATGTAGAAGGGGGTAAACTGCCATGCCATAACGCCGATTACCGCAAACAGTGCCTGCGGATTCTTACCCAGCAGATCCACAAGCGTCCTCTTCCCCGTAAACAGTGTCGCAAGAGAAGAAAACAGACCGCCGTTGGTGGCAAGAATATAATTGAACAGGAAGGCGATGGCAACCGAGCTCATCAGATACGGGAAAAACCAGATGATCTTGAAAAAGTTTCCCTTTTTCCCTGTTGCATCCAGGAATGTAGCCAGCATAAGTCCCAGAGGGATCTGCAGCAGGATGGAGAAGATCATAACCACGATATTGTGTCCGAAGGACATCCAGAACACCTTATCAGAAAGAAGATTCTTCCAGTTATCCAATCCAATAAACAGCTTGTCTGCCGAAATACCATTCCATTTATATCCGCTGGTAACAAAGGTATCAAAAATCGGATAGATCATATAGATCGCGATCAATATAATGGCCGGTGCCAGAAAGACAGTCGCCGCAATTGCTGTACTTCTCGAGCGGGCCTTGGCCAGATCATTTGTCTTTTGCACAAAAACTCCTTTCTCACAGACCCATCAAAATCTGCAGTGTCAAATCAGAACAGCAGCTGCTTCATGAACCCTAAAACGGGATCTGTAAAGCCTTTCAAGCAAACTGCCCGCAGGGATATCCCTGCGGGCAGCTGTTAAAAGTCAAGCAACTTATTCATCAGTCTCACAGGAAAGTTATGCGTTTATCAGCCTGCCAGTGCAGCCTGCATAGCAGCATCATGCTCCTCGCCAATCTCCTGCGGAGTTTTCTCAAGGCCGAACAGTTCGGTCATGCAGTTCTTGTGTACTTCAGTAACAGATGCGGGCAGATACTGATCATACCACAGCTGTACGTTGGAAGCGTTAAAGAATACATCGATAACGACCTTCTGGTTCGGATCTTCGATGCCTTCCTCAAATCCTTTGATGGAGGGGTTAGTGGCGTTGGCGACCTGCTGCTCATTGTATGTATCATCATTGTAATACTGGGTAGCAAGTACATAGCATGCATTCAGCTTATCCTGATCTACAGATCCGTCTTCTTTCCAGCAGTTGAAGGAGAAGCCGTTTCCGATAGCGGTACCGATCTCAACGTTCTGGGGAACGCCTGCTGCTTTGGCTTCTGCATCTTCCGGGAAGCGGAATGTGCCGAGGTTTGCCTCTGCCCATTCAGCACTGTCGGTGGTGATGGAACGGATCTGCCAGGAGCCGTGAAGCATCATAGCACAGGTGTTGTTGTAAAGAAGTGCACGGTCTTCGCCATTGTCTGTTACCAGAGAGTTGAAGCCTTCGTTGAAGTAGCCCTTCCTTACCCAATCCTG
>CACZPF010000212.1 GCA_902782975.1 uncultured Lachnospiraceae bacterium | reverse complement strand
TGCCAGTATTCTCTCTGCCAAGTTTTTTATACAGTTCATATCTCTTTGCGGATAATTCTCCACCTGCAATAGCCGCTTTGACCGCGCAG
The DNA here is from genome assembly GCA_902782975.1 of uncultured Lachnospiraceae bacterium. Lineage (GTDB taxonomy): Bacteria > Bacillota > Clostridia > Lachnospirales > Lachnospiraceae > Blautia_A. The sequence continues at coordinate 10,646 of CACZPF010000212.1, read as the reverse complement.
CCCGGCTCGGTATCATGTCTGCAGTTACTGAACCTGCATCTTTTTTCCAGTTCCACAATATCCGAAAAAGTATCATCGATCCCGTCCTGCACATAAGCCATGCCGACTTCACGCATGCCCGGCGTGTCTATGATCGTGACATTGCCTGGCAGTTCTATCAGTTTTCTGTAAGTGGTCGTATGTCTGCCCTTACCATCCTCTTCTCTGATCCCGGAAGTCTTCATAACATCCGTACCCGCCAGGGAATTGACAAGGGTTGATTTTCCCGCACCGGAAGAACCCATCAGACATATCGTCGTACCCGGCATCATATATTCCTTCAGCTCATCAAGACCGATCCTGTAAAGGGCAGATATTGCATGGACATGCACCTTGTCGGAAATCTGCTCCACTTCTCTGACATACCTTCCCACGTTTGCGCAAAGATCGGATTTCGTAAGGATGACTACAGGATCTGTCCCGCCCTGAAGCGCAACGCTCACATATCTTGCGATCCGGTTGTAGTTGTAGTCTTCGTTAAGCGAAGTGACGATAAACAGATGATCTACATTGGCGGCCATGTACTGCATCACCCCTGTTTTAGCCTGATCCGGTCTTTGCAGAAAGCTTTTTCTCTCACAGACCGAAAGGATCACAGAATCTCCCTGCCTGTTATACAGAAATGTTACATAATCACCGATAACCGGAAGGTTTTCTGCCTCTTCTTCATAAAAACTTCCTTTTAACTTTGCCGGAATTTCCTGCTCCCAGAACCGGATCTGATACCTGTTTTTATTTACTTCCGATATTCTTCCGAGTTTTTCGGCATGGAGCCACTGGCAGGAAAGCTTCAGCGGTTTATAATAGGGAAAATTATTTGTGAATTCTCTTACTGCCTCTTCATCTTCGCACTCCTCAAAAACGGGCGCCTCGTAAAAATACCCGTGAATTTCATGAAATCTCTCATGAAGCGGAAGTGCCATAAACGCATCCGAATTCCCGAAAACCGGATGATGGATATCAAAATGATCACAGGTAACAAATCCATGCCTGGGATAATATGCCGGTTCCCCGCAGATCACAACGCCTGCATATCCGGCTTCTCTGGCCAGAAGCAGTGTTTCTTTAAGAAGAAGCGCCCCGATTCCCATGCTGCAGCATGTCGGTTCCACTGCAAGCGGGCCAAATGTCAGCACTTCCCACTCTCTGTCTCCGTTCACGATCCTGGCTCTGGAGTAAAAAATCGCTCCTGCGATCTTTCCGTCAAGTTCCGCCACGCGGCTAAGTTCCGGCAGATACTCTTCTGCTTCACGCATCTTATGGACCATGAAATGCTCATTACACCCCGGACCATGTATGTTCCAGAAAGCACGCATAGTCATTCGTTCCGTGGCATCATAATCTGCCTTTGTTTCTTTTCTGATTATTGTATTATTCAATTGTCTGTCTCCTTTTTGATTCATCCTTCTGGTTCATCTGATCGTATGGAGACCTTTCATAACGGAAAACTGCCCGAAAAAGACAAAAGAAGACCGTGACAAATAAGCCACGGTCTTTGAACATCAAATATCATTTATCCTGGACGGATCAAAGGACAGAAACCGAGGTCTTCATACCATATTCACTTACAATCTCCATTTTTACAATACGCATAAATGATTACCTCGCTTTCCTTTAGATTTTTATAACTCTCTGTACTCTATCACAGACGGTCTGTAAAATCAATATATTATCTTCTATTATTCAAAACAGGCAGCAAAATGACTGCCGGATACTTCTTCCAGAACCGGTTTCTGTTCGAGGCAGCGCCCGCTGCACCGGGGACATCTGGACGCAAACGGACAGCCGGGATATTCGGATGCCGGATCCGGCGGATCTCCCTGCAGCCGGATCCGGCTGCTTTCCCTGGCTGTCTTCGGGTTGGGAATGGGGATCGCGGACAAAAGTGCCTGGGTATAGGGGTGCGCAGGATGTCTGTAGAGCTCCCCGGCCGGCGATATTTCTACGATATGTCCTGCATACATCACAGCGATCCGTCTGGAAATATGACGGACCATCGAAAGATCGTGGGCTACAAACAGATAGGTAAGCCCCATTTCCCGCTGAAGGTCTTCCAGCATATTCACGACCTGCGCCTGGATCGAAACATCCAGTGCCGAGATCGGTTCATCGCAAAGAACAAAATCCGGGTGCGTCACAAGTGCACGGGCGATCCCGATCCTCTGCCTCTGACCGCCGGAGAATTCATGGGGATACTTTTCCATATCATCTCTGGTCATGCCTACTCTCTGAAGAATATCCTCGATACGTTCCCGTCTTTCGCCGTTTTTCAGTTTTTCGGATAGATCCAGCGATTCCCCGATGATCTCTTCCACATTCATAAAGGGATTCAGAGAGGAATAGGGATCCTGAAAGATCGTCTGCATCCTTCTTTTGTAGACCGACAGACTTTTCCCTTTTAGCGGAGCAATATCCGTCCCCTCAAAGAGGATCTGGCCGGAAGTCGGCTCATAAAGCCGGGTGATGGTCCTGCCCAGCGTCGTCTTTCCACAGCCGCTCTCTCCCACAAGCCCAAAGGTCTCCCCCTTCTCGATAGAAAAGGAAACACCGTCCACCGAACGGACGACCTTTGCCTTTCCCAGCGTTCCCCGGAGATGAAAATATTTTTTCAGATCTTTTACTTCTATCAGACTGCTCATCCCTTCACCTCCCCTCTGCCATCCTTGGACATCTGGAAGCATGGTTTTCCGAAATCTTTACCATGCCGGGACACGCCTCCCTGCAGGAGGGCACCCTGTACGGGCACCTTGGTTCAAAAGGACATCCGGGCGGCGGATCCAGCAGGGACGGCGCATGCCCGCCGATGGGGATCAGCCTTTCTCCTTCTCCCTCGTCGATGGAAGGGATCGACCGCAGCAGAGCCTGTGTATAGGGATGCATGGGATGTTCAAAAATATCATCTGTATCTGCCGTCTCCATGATCAGACCGCCGTACATAACGGCGATCCGGTGGCACAACTGGGCTACTACCCCCATATCATGCGTGATCAGAACGACGGACATCTGCTCCTGCATCTGAAGGTCCCGGATCAGATCCAGTATCTGGGCCTGGATCGTAACATCCAGAGCAGTGGTCGGCTCATCCGCGATCAGAAGCTTTGGGTGGCAGGCAAGCGCCATGGCGATCAGAACTCTCTGGCGCATCCCGCCCGAAAACTCATGGGGATACTGGCGCACTCTTGTCTGAGGGGAAGGGACTCCTACCTTCTGCAGCAGTTCCACTGCCTGCCTCGAGGCTTCTTTTCTGTCGATCTTCTGATGGCGCATCAGCACCTCTTCAATATGACTTCCGATCCTCTTCAGCGGATCCAGTGAGGTCATAGGGTCCTGAAAGATCATGGATATCCGGTTGCCCCTCACGGTACGCATCTGTTTTTCTTTAAGAGAAAGCAGGTCTGTCCCGTCAAAAACCATCTCATCTGCCGATATGTCCGCCGAATCAGGCAGCATACGGATGATCGATTTCATGGAAACACTCTTGCCGCTGCCGCTCTCTCCTACGATCCCGAGGATCTCACCTTCCCGGACAAACAGGTCCACTCCCCGCACAGCCTTTACTGTTCTGCCCTGGATGCGGAAGGTGGTGACAAGGTTATTCACCCTGAGGATTTGTCTCTTTTCCATACCTGCCTCCTACTTTTCTATGGCCTTCGGTTCGACAAACACACGGATCAGATCCCCCAGTTTGTTGAACGAAAAAACAGTGAAGATGATCATGAGGCCGGGGATCAGAGCCATATAGGGAGCCTTTCCCAAAACGCTCTGTGCCCGGTTGAGCATGCTTCCCCAGGACGACATGGGCTGCTGGACGCCCAGGCCCAGAAAGCTCAGGGAAGACTCGATCATGATAGCATTGGCGATATCCGAGGTGGCCGAGATAATAATGGTCGGCAGCACCGAAGGGATGATATGCCGCAGGATAATAAAAATATTGGACTGATCCATCGCCTTTGCATAAAGAACGTATTCCCGTTCCTTTACGGATAAAGTCTCTGCCCGCACAAGACGCGCGATACTCATCCAGGTAAAAAGGCCGATGACCAGAATAATTGCCTGCAGGCCCGGCTTCAAAAAGATACTCACCACCGTAACCAGGACCATCCAGGGGATAGAGGACAGAATATCCACCACCCGCATCAGCAGGTTGTCGATGATTCCCCCGAAATATCCGGCCGCCGTCCCGATCGTCACGCCTATGAAAGTGGATATCAGCATGGAAACGACTCCCACCAGCAGTGAAATACGCCCGCCGTACAGAATACGGGTCAGATAATCCCTTCCCAGATCGTCCGTCCCGAACCAGTGGGCGGCACTGGGGCCTTCCAGCTTATGAAGCATATCCAGTGCATCCGGATCGTAAGGGGAAAGGAACGCAAAGACAGAAAGCAGCGCGATGATCAGCAGAAAGCTGATCGCCACAATGATTCCTTTATTATATTTTAATTCGGTCCGCATCTGGCGAATCCGTCTTTTAGATAGCATTGCCATTTTGCTCACCTCATCGCCTGTATTCGCGGATCCACCAGACAGTAGCAGATATCAGCCAGCAGATTGCCCAGAATGACCATGACCGAAGAAAAGAACATGACCGACATGATCACCGGATAATCAAAGGAACGGATCGCCGTGATAAAGTAGGTTCCGACGCCCGGCCAGGAAAAGATGGATTCCGTGATAAACGCTCCCGTGATCAGCCGCGGCAGCGACATGCCCACCAGTGTGATCACGGGAAGCAGAACATTCTTGACAACATGGCGGAACAGAATTTCCGCTCTTCCCGCCCCAAAGGCCTTCTGGACCATGACATAGTCCTCTGTATACTGGCTGATGGTGGAGGAACGCACAAAACGAACCGTTCCCGGCAGATCGCCGATGGTCAGCACAACGGTGGGCAGGATCAGATGCATCAGAAGATCCGGCAGGCTGTTGTCCTGCCCCAGCGTATGCATGCCGAGAATGGGGAAAATACCGAACTTATAACCGAATACATAAACCAGCATCATGGCGATCCAGAAGGTGGGGGTCGCCATGCCGATGGAGCACAGGGTGTCGATGATCTTATCCGCCCTGCCGCCTCTTTTTGAGCCGGCTGCCAGGCCAAGCACGATGGAAATGGCCAGTGCCAGCAGATAGCTTGGCAGAATAAGAAGAATGGTATTGGGGATCCGGGCGGCCAGGTCAAAAGCCACACTCTGGTGCGTGACGATCGAATAGCCCAGATTTCCGGACACCATCTGCCTGAGCCACCGGATATACTGTATGTAAGCCGGCTGATCCAGGCCGTACTTTGCCTTCAGCGCTTCCTTCACCTCCGGTGCCATATCCGGCTTGGCAATGGTGTCGATCACATCAAAAGGTGCCAGCTGGATCAGCATAAAGCAGATCAGGCTGATCACAATAAGCAGGGGCAGCGCCTGCAGAATCCGCTTGATAATATAGCGAGCCAAGGTCAAACCTCCTCTGTCATCTTTGGCCTTATAGCGCGACAATGCCTCCGTCTAAAAGGCGGAAGCATTGTCATGTCATGTCAGATTTTTCTTAAAAACCCGGCTTTATTCAAAACTGATCTTGTCAAAGTTGGAGAAGGTGTAGATCGGGATCAGGCGAGCCTCGTCGATTCCGCTCACATCATTGGTCACAGCTAACAGACGAAGGTTGGTAACGATCGGATACTGTACGGCAAGATCAGCCAGCCTCTGCTGTGCGCTCTTGTAGATGTCTTTTCTGGTCTCTTCATCTGTCTCCACGGAACCTGATGCAAAATAGCCGTCCAGCTCTTCATCGGAAAGATGATAGAAGTTGGAGCTGCCGTCGCTTACAAACAGAGATGCATAGGAGCCGGGATCGATTCCCATGATATATCCGCCGATGGTAAGATCATAGTCATCGTTTTCTTCATACCACAGATCTACCAGTGCATTTCCATCCATCGCGTTCAGTTCTACATTGATGCCTGCCGTTTTAAGTTCCTGCTGGATAATGAGGGCCTGTGTTTCCTGTGTCAGATTGTTTGCTGTATAGGCAAGACGAAGGGTCGGGACCTCTCCCTCTACCTTTGCAAGATATTCTGCCGATTTGTCAAGATCAAACGCATAATCCTCCACCTCATTCGTTACGTAAGGATTGGAATAGGGCAGGAAGGAAACAGCGTCTACATAGTAGTCTTCGCTTACATAGGTACCGATGTTGAGTTCTGTACGGTTCAGCGCATAGAATACAGCCTTTCTGAGGTTGATGTCACCGGTCCGGGAGCTGGACAGATTGAACATCAGATAGCCGACTCTGTCTTCCGGATAAGCATGAACGGTAACCGCATTTGTATCGAGATCCTGTGCGTCAAGAGCATTGTCGATCACCAGAGCGTTGATCTCTCCCTTCTGCAGGGCAAGAAGAGCCGATGTCTGGTCTGTCACGAACTGAAGGATCAGGGTGCCGATCGCCGGTTTACCCAGGAAATAGTTTTCGTTTGCCTTAAACTTCATATACTGGCCGGCTGCATATTCTTCCAGTACATAGGGGCCTGTGCCTACCGGGGTCTGGTTCTTGGGATTGTTATCCAGCGTCTCGTCGCCTTCGTAAATGTGCTTCGGCATAATGTAATGCTCGGCACCGATATTTTCAAGAATCGATGCGGAATAGATCGGTGTTGTGAAGGTCACGGTATAATCGTCCACCTTTTCCACTGCTACCTTTTCGTCCCCGAATACAAAGCTGTCGTGGCCGTTGGCGTAATCCGTGTTGATGATCTTATCGTAGGTAAATACGACATCGTCCGCGGTGAAGGGCTCTCCGTCAGACCAGACAACGCCTTCACGGAGATGGACCGTGAGCGTCAGGCCGTCCTCTGAGAGGTCAAAGCTCTCCGCCAGGCGGTATTCGATATCATCCGGCCCGTAATAGTTAAAGAGCGGACTGTAAAGAATACGTTCTGCGGTAAGGTCGTACCTGCCGGACGTGGAGATCGTATTGATGTCATTACCCGGATCTCCCCCGATACCATAAATAAACGTATCATTGTCCGGGCTGGCCGCCGCGCCTGCCTGCAGGGCAAGTGAAAGACCAAGGATCATGGATGCAGTTAATAAACGTTTCATAATGAATTCCTCCTTTAAATATCTGCTTACTGACAGATCAAGTCCTGTCAGCTGAAATTCATGTTTTATTCTATCAGAAAAGCGTGATTTGTCCAATACATAAAGAAAAAGGCCTGCTATAGTTTATTCCTATAGCAGGCCCGGTGTATGCCGGCAGTATTAAAGAGCGTAATATCGTCATTCTGCTCCTTAAACTCTTACGTCAGGCTTTGTTTCCTTGAAGCCTATTTCAGGTATACAGCTCCTTAAGCTCTTACGTCAGGCTTCGCTTTCCTCGATGAGGGCCTGCATATCGTCCCAGAGTCCGTCCAGGCTGTTGATCGTCTTGATATAGAGCGCATATTTTTTGTCATAGATCTCCCGGAATTCCGGATTGGGCTCATACCTTCTGGAAACCGTGGTCATATTCTTTACGGCATCCCGAAGCGTTGCATATTCGCCGGTTGCCACAGCAGCACCGATGGCGCAGCCGAGGGCACCTGTTTCATTGGCTTCCACCGTTTCCACCGGAAGGTTCATAACATCCGCAAACATCTGGGACCATACCTCCGATCTGGCCGCGCCGCCCGCCAGGCGGATGCAGCTTGCCGGCTCCGTACGGTTGGATAACAGCTTCTCCAGATGATAGCGGTGGCAGAAGGCAATTCCTTCGTAGACACTTCGCAGAAGATGATGTCTGGTATGATTCAGGGAAATGCCCACAAAACTCCCCTTGGCATTCGGGTGGACATTCGAAGCCATCACGAACGGCAGGAAGACCGGTACAAATTCTTTTGGAGAAATGGAGCTCACCCACTCATTCAGTGTGTTGTAGATGCTCTCCCCTTTTGCCTTTGCTTCTGCTACGCATTCCGGCAGCAGTTCCTGGATAAACCACTCATTGTTTCCGGCCGATGTAGGGCTGGATTCTTCGATCAGGTAATATTCCGGCAGACAGAACAGAGAATTCATCAGCACGCTTCCATCTGTTACCGGCTCCTTACGGACATATTCATTGATGGACCAGGTTCCGGCGATCATACAGATCTTGTCCGGCTCCGTAACACCTGCTGCCAGAGCGCAGGCATTGATATCAAACATACCGCCGATGACCGGCGTGCCCGGCAGAAGGCCGCATTTTGCCGCCGCTTCCTCTGTCACCTTGCCGCAGATCTCTGTTGCCAGGCAAAGCGGCGGAAGGGCATGTTCGATTTCCGAAAGGCCGAACAGTTTAAGAAGTTCCGGATCATAAGATCTGGTATAAAGATTCATAAAGTTGGCGCCGGAATAGTCCGTCATCTCGCCCCTCGCTTCACCTGTCAGACGGAAGCGGACATAGTCCTTGCACTCAAAGACCCACTCGATATTTTTGTAGTTTTCCGGTTCGTTATCACGGATCCAGGCAAGAATCGAAACCGGCTGGCAGATCATGATATGCTGGGCGGAAATGGCAAATACCTTTTCCTCCGTGCCGTCTTCCTTCCACTGTTTTGGATAGATATAGGCCCGGTTATCTGTGGAAATAATACCGTTCCGGACAGGTTTGTTGTCCTTTCCCCAGAGGTAAAGTCCCTTTCCATGTCCGCAGATGCCGATACCCGCCACATCTTTCGGATCGATCCCGGAATCCCGGATGACATTTTTCACGACAGTGCAGTTGGCATCCCACATTTCCTCCATGTCTCTCTCCACAAATCCCGGAAATGGAGTAATGCTCTCCGTTGCCACCAGGCTTTTGCAGATTTCTTTACCAAAACTGTCGAACAAGGCCGCTTTTGTTGTTGTACCGCCGTTATCCAACCCGATAAAATAATGCATAGACACCTTCCTTTTCTGACCGTTTCTACGGTCTTTCGCCCGATTGTTTCCAAATCTATTTTAGCGCCATACATAAAGGATTGTCAACCGCAAGAACACCCCCGGAGGACACAACTGGTCATCACGCTGCTCTGTTTTTCCGGACATGCCGTGAACAGCCAGTTAGACCGTCATCTGTATGGTCAGATATAAACACCTGAAAAGCATGCGTTTATAGATAAGCAGCATCATCACATGTTGGTCGGATATCCCAGCGGCTCGGTCTGGTAGGTGATCCACTTCAACTCGGTAAATTCTTCGATGGAGAAGGTACTGTCTTCTCTTCCAAGACCGGAACTCTTTACGCCGCCGAAGGGTGCTCTTCTGGAACCCATCACCGTGTTGTCATTGACATGGACCATGCCCGCTTCCATCCGGGGAGCCATGGTCATGGCGAGACGCAGATCATTGGTAAGAAGGGCAGCCGAAAGGCCGTACCTGTTATCATTGCAGAGACGAAGCGCATCCTCGGCATCCTTCGCCTTGATAACGGAAGTCAGCGGTCCGAAGGTCTCCTCATAAAACACCTTCATATCCGGTGTCACGTCCTTAAGAACAGAGGCTTCATAGAAGGCACCTTTGTGGCCGCCGCCGCACATCAGAACGGCTCCCTTTTCTACCGCATCCAGGATATGTTCATCGACCACCTGATAATGTGTATCATTGATCAGCGGTCCGATAATGGTCGGGATCTGGTGCGGATCCCCGGCCGGGAGATTCCTTGCCCGTTCTGCCAGTTTTTCGCAGAACTCGTCGTAGATCGGCTCTTCCACAATGATGCGGCTGGTGATCATGCAGATCTCGCCCTGGTGGAAGAACGCACCGAAGGCCGCGATATTCACAGCCTGATCGACGTCAAAATCCTTCAAAACGATCATGGGATTCTTGCCGCCCATTTCCAGGGTGACCTTTTTAAAGTTCTCGGCGCAGCCTACCGCAATGCGCCTGCCTGTCTCGGTGGAGCCTGTAAAGGTGATCATTTTTTTTTTTTTGTCTTTTACAAGAGCATCCCCCACTACACTTCCTTTTCCGGGGATAACGTTAAATACACCGGCAGGAAAACCTGCCTGCTCAAATACTTCCGCAAGGATCAGGCCGGAGACAGGAGTGTCGGAGGAGGGCTTCAGGACAAATGTGTTGCCTGCCGCCAGAGCCAGTGCCACTTTATTCAGCGCGAGCAGAAGCGGGTAATTAAAAGGAGCAATTCCCCCGATCACACCCAGGGGTCTGCGGATGTAGGTGCTGATCTGGCCTTTTGCCTCGGGAGGGCAGATACCTCCCTCGATCCGGCGGCATTCTCCTGCCGCTGCCCGCAGGATATTGACGCTCTGCGTAACCTCATCCATTGCCTTCATAAAGCAGGAGCCGCTCTCGTCGATCAGCATGTTTCCGTATTTTTCGGTATTTCTTTCCAGTACATCCGCCGCGTCAAGAAGCAGTTTTTCTCTCTTATCCGGGAGCATGGCCGCCCACTCGGGGAAGGCCTTGTGCGCCGCCTCGATCGCCGCCTCTGTCTCATCCGGTCCGGCTGTGTGGACTGCAGCCCAGACACTGCCGTCCGCCGGATTTATATCGTCAATGACCGTGCCTGTCACGGTATCTGTCCATTTACCATTTATATAAAGTTTGTATTCGTTCATCTCATGTACCTCTTGTTCATTCGGATCTCTGTTTCAG
>CACZPF010000211.1 GCA_902782975.1 uncultured Lachnospiraceae bacterium | reverse complement strand
GTATAACGCTCCAGAAACTGCCGGGTTCTTTCCTGGGTCGGGTGCTCAAATACTTCCGCAGGACTTCCCTGCTCTACGATAACGCCCTGATCCATAAACAGGACCTTATCCGACACGTCATGGGCAAACTTCATTTCATGGGTAACGATCACCATGGTCGTATTCCGTTCCGCAAGAGCGTTGATCACCTTTAATACTTCGCCGGTCAGTTCGGGATCCAGCGCCGATGTCGGTTCATCAAAGCACAGGATCTTGGGCTCCAGCATAAGAGCCCTGGCAATGGCGACCCGCTGCTGTTGTCCGCCGGAAAGCTGGTGAGGATAAAAGTCCAGTTTATCCGCAAGGCCTACACTTTTCAGGATCTCTTTTCCTCGTTCGAAGATCTGTTCCTGTGCTGCGCTCTTATTGTTTTTATAACTTTCCGAATCCTTTTCGAGCAGTTCTTTTGCGAGAGTTACATTCCGAAGGGTCGTGTACTGCGGAAACAGGTTGAAGGACTGAAAAACAAGCCCGAAATTCAGCCTTTTTCTGCGGATCTCCCGCTCCTTCTGCGTTTCTTTATCATCTGCGTCAAAGATGACTTCATTTTCCACCAGGATCCGTCCGCTGGTCGGCCTCTCCAGAAAATTCAGGCAGCGGAGCAGTGTTGTTTTTCCGCTTCCGGAGGCGCCGATCAGGGACATGACCTCTCCCTTTTCCAGCGAAAAGTCAATACCTTTGAGAACCTCCAGATGCTCAAAATTTTTTCTAATTCCCTGTACCTCTAAAATAGCCATAACTCCTCTTTTTCCTCCTCATCAGACCTTAAAATAATCCAGCTTCTTTTCCAGATGCATAAGCAGTATGGTTAAAACACCGTTCATGATCAGGAAATAAATACCGGTAGAGAAGAGGGGCCAGATAAGACCTTTTTCTGTAAAGCGTTCCGCACACATGATGATCTCTGTCAGGCCGATGACCCGGGAAAGGGAAGTATCCTTGGTAAGCGTGATCAGTTCGTTTCCCATCGCAGGTGTGATCCGCTTGATCACCTGCATCAGGATCACGCGGAAAAAGATCTGCGGCTTTTTCATGCCCAGCACTTCCGCCGCCTCATACTGCCCTTTTGGAACACTCTCCAGGCCGCCGCGGTAGATCTCCGAAAAATAAGTCGCATAATTAATGATGAAAGCAATTTCCGCAGCAAGGAACCGGTTGGACATAGGCATGTCAAAAAGAAGTCCCGGCGCATATAATACGACAAAGAGCTGAAGCATGAGCGGTGTTCCGCGGATGATCCACACAAACACCCGGGTGATCCACCGAAGAGGCAGGAATCTTGTCCGGGAGCCGAACATGATAATAATGCCCAGCGGCAGTGCAAATATAAGCGTGACAAAGAATAGTTTAAGATTTACAAGAATCCCTCCGTTTAGCGAAGAGATTACTTCTGATACCGAGGTCATGATTACTCCTTATTATCTTCAAATTATTATAGACAACAATCGGGCTGCCGTATCGTTAATATACGTCAGCCCTGTCTGGACAGACTATACTTCTCCCCTCTTTTTCACCGGAGAGCATAACAGCCTGCGCTATTTCTGTTAATCTTCGCAAGTATATGAACAGAGCACACCTTTATATATCTGTTATTCTTCGTGTTCTGAACACATGCTCACATAATCCGTTTATTCTTCGCAAGTCATGCCCGGAACGCACGCTCTCATAAATCAATGATACAGCATCAATCTACGATCAGGATATCGGAAAGTCCGTATTTCTCGGCGATCTGTCCGACGGTACCATCTTCATAGAGTTCCTTGATAGCAGCGTTGACCTTTTCGGTCGTATCAGAACCCTTGCGGAATGCGATTCCGTACTTCTGCTCTCCGAAGTTGTTGTCCAGATTGACGGTCATATCGGCATAATCTGTTCCTTCTCCAACCATGGCAAGTGCGCATACACTGTCGATGATAGCCAGATCCGCAGTTCCTGCCTTGACTTCCATCAGAGCCTTTGCCATGGAGTCAACTGCAACATAGTTGCTGTTTTTAAAGAATTCTTCTGCAGATACAACGACTGTATCATCATCCTCGATCGTACCAAGGAGTTTGCCTTCACCTGTGGAACCCTGCTCTGCCACAACGGTCAGGCCGGAAACATCGGCCATGATCTCTTCTTCACGGTCTGTCTTCATGACCAGAGCCTGCGTGTTCAGAAGATATGGATCGGAGATGCTCATGTTCTCTTTTCTTTCTTCTGTAATACACATACCGTTCCAGATACAGTCGATATTCTTGGAATTCAGTTCGATCTCCTTGGAATCCCAGTTGATCTCGATAAATTCCGGCTCAACGCCCAGCTTTTCGCAGACTGCCTTGGTCAGTTCTGTATCAAAGCCGATCAGTTCATTATCTTCTTCGTAATTCATCGGGGCAAACATAGTGATTCCGACCAGCATTTTTCCTTTTCCTTCGATATATGCCCAGTCCGAATCTTCCGACGCAGAAACCATTCCTGCCGTAAGAAGGCATGCACTCATCGCCAGCGCTGCAATTGCAATATTTGTTTTCTTCATAACGATACTCCTTCACAAATTGATATTTACTTTAACATGTTAAAATGTTACTGTGTTATTATATCAAATTGCTCATGCTGATGCAAGTCCCTTCTTTAAATTTCATACATACCTTCCCATACCCGTCCTGCCCCTTCCAACGCCTTCTGGCACTTTCCCGTACTACCCGGCTGTTTGCACCCACAGACAGGATTTCAGCAGAAACAAATCCGTTGCTGCAATGAGCAGAAAAAAGCCCTGTTTCGATGCAATCATACACGAAAACAGGGCTTTTCCTCTTATATACAACCTATGAATTTATCAATTCTGTGCAGTTACTTTTCACAGCCATCTCTCTAACATTCGGAGATCCCGCCTCCACAGGCGGCTCTACTTCCGCTGTCGCGGCTGAATTCCTCATTTTGGGGAGATTCCTGCTTCGCAGACTGAATTCATATGAAGACAAAACTCCAGCAAGTAAACCTGACGAGATTTTTCTTCATCTGAATCCGGCTGTGAATCAATGTCATTAACTTAAGCAGATTTCCTTGAAAACAAGGAGGTCTGCTTTTTTTACCCGTAACAAAAATTTTTTCAAAAAGTACTTGACATTACGCCCAAAATGCGCGGCGTTTTTCTGATTGCCATCAGAAAAACGCCAATCGATCAGGAAGTGAAACCGTTCACCACTCTCCTGATTAAGGAGGCGTAATATGCATTTTTCTGACTACATCCAATCTACCCTGCTGGCAATTCTTAACGAGATCTCTGCTGACCCCTGTAAGTTTGTTGTCAATCCCGGAAGGGATTTCACCCGTAACCGCAAAATGGGATTACGTGACACACTCGTGATGCTCCTTACTATGGAAGGTGACTGCATTAAGGAAGAAATATATCGGTATTTCGGAAGGGCCAAAGAAGCTCCTTCAAAGTCCGCTTTCTACAGGCAGCGCTGTAAACTGAATTCTCAGGCACTGGCAAATCTTCTGTTTATGTTCAATCAAAAGCTACCCAAAGATCTCTATAATGGGAAGTATCAACTCATAGCCTGTGACGGCTCTGCGGCCGATATCTTTCGAGATCCGAATAATCCGGACACATTCTTTGAACGAAACGATAAATCCTCCCGTGGCTTCAACCAGATCCATATCAATGCATTTTTCTCTATCCTTGACAGGCGTTTTACAAACCTTGTGATTCAGCCTGGCAGGAAGCGTAATGAATATGCCGTTTTCTGCCAGATGGTCGATGCTGCCGGCAGATTCGAATCGCCCATGATCTATTTTGCTGACATGGGCTATGCCTCATACAACAACTTTGCCCATGTGATTGAGAACGGTCAGTTCTTTCTCATTCGTTGTCACGACAAACGGCTCACCGGCATCCTTGGCAAGCCTTTAGACGGCCTGAGGGAATTGGACGTGCATGTGCATCGAATTCTTACCAGATCTCAGGCAAAAAAGGATCGCATACGTCCGGAATTATCGGAAAACTACCGCTATATGTGCAAGGCCGTTCCCTTGGATTACATTGACAAAGAGCATCCGGAATACGACATTTCCTTACGCATCGTACGATTCGAGATAACTCCCGGATCCTTTGAGAACATTATTACAAACCTTCCGGATATTGAGTTTGATTTCGAGGACTTCAAAGATTTATATCATAAACGATGGAACGAGTTATACGAACCCTGCTCTTATACGAACTTTTATGCGTAAACCCCTTGAAATATCAAGGATTATACATGTAAAAGTTCGTATAAAACCAGATTTAAGGTGTACCATGTTAGTGTACCTTTTCATTCTAATTGTTGAAAGGAGGAACTGACATGGTTGATTTCAAAAACAACGCTGCCATTGTATTGTCCACTTTGGAGCGGTACAGGTATGGTCCATGAATTATCGCTATTATCAGTAGGTGTTTCGATGAGTTCTTTGATGCGATAGAGCACAATGAAGATACATAATATTCAATAGAACATACTTTAAACTGGCTGGAAACGGCAGAAATATCCAAAGAATTAAGACAGCCTTACCGGATGGCGATAAATCGTCTTGATGACGTTTATAAATGTGGTCGCATCTTAGGAAAGAACCTCAAAATTTATCCACACCCATCTGAGCAATTCATGCTTTTCATCAACGAGTATATTGATCAGATTGAGCAATCGGGTAATTATTCGCCGACTGAAATGCGAATTTTATACGAACTTTCCGTAACAGAAACACCTGTAAAATGGGCATTCCTGCCGAAAAGTTCGTATAAGAGCAGGGTTCGTATAAGATCTGTTATACGAACTTTCGTATAACAGATCGAGAATTCTTTTCGGGACCTCAAATATCCACTTTGCCTCACGAGTTTCCACTCTAAGAAATATGAGTATATCGTGCAGGAGGTCTGGGCTCGGGCCATACTTCATAACTTCAGTTCAGCCATTGCTTCCGAAGTAGTGATAAAGAATAGGGACACAATGTATGAGTATCAGATGAATTTTTCAGAAGCGTGTAAGACATGCCGTGATTTTCTTCGCATCCATGACGGTATAACGGAAATGGATGTGGAGAGCCTGATCGCTCAAAACATTGAACCGATCAGGCCTGGAAGAACCTTT
>CACZPF010000210.1 GCA_902782975.1 uncultured Lachnospiraceae bacterium | reverse complement strand
CTTCGACTGGAACGGCGCGAGAGAACCCTATATCCTTGCAACGGAGAACGACGTACTGAACGGCCTCGGCATGATGTTCCAGAAACTGCTTACCAATACGGCTCCGATCTTTGCGGACGTCCGTACCTACTGGAGCCCGGAAGCAGTCAAAAAGGCGACCGGCGGATATGAACTGACCGGCAAGGCGAAAGAAGCCGGCGGATTCATTCATCTGATCAACTCCGGCGCAGCCTGCCTCGACGCGAACGGTCAGGCAAGAGACGCCGAAGGCAACCGCTGCATGAAGCCCTGGTATGAAGTGACAAAAGAAGACCAGGACGCTATCATGGCCAATACGACATGGAACTATGCGGACCTCGGATATTTCCGCGGCGGCGGATATTCTTCCCGTTTCCTGACCAAGACAGAAATGCCTGTCACCATGATCCGTCTGAACCTTGTAAAAGGCCTTGGCCCGGTTCTCCAGATCGCAGAAGGATGGACGGTTGCCCTTCCGGACGAAGTAACCGATACCCTCTGGAAGAGAACCGACTATACATGGCCCTGCACCTGGTTTGCTCCTCGTGTAGACCACAAAGAAGGCAGTGTATTTAAGAGCGCATATGATGTTATGCGTGCATGGGGCGCAAATCATGGCTCCTCCGTATACGGACATGTAGGCGCCGACCTCATCACTCTGGCTTCCATGCTTCGCATCCCGGTTGCCATGCACAATGTTCCGGAAGAAAAGATCTATCGTCCGGCAGCATGGAGCGCATTTGGAACCAAGGATAAAGAGGGTGCCGACTTCCGCGCCTGCCAGAACTTCGGACCGCTGTACAAACCGTACAAATAATCGAGTTCCTGTCATCCGTATCAACGATACACATCATGGATGATTTCAGTCAATGAACGCAATTGACGAACATCCTTTCCGTAAGTGCCCACGGATATTTCTGCGGGCACTTACCGTATGTTTTCATATTTTTTTATACGTAAGGAGATAATATCATGCTGAAAAATATTCCTTCCATTATTTCACCCGAACTTCTGGCTGTGCTGGATGAAATGGGACACGGCGACCGCATCTGCATCGGTGACGGAAACTTCCCGGGTGCTTCCATGTCCTCTGAAGGCGCCATTCTTGTGCGTGCCGACGGACATGGTGTTGCAGATCTTCTGGATGCCATCCTTCAGCTGATCCCGCTGGATGAGTATGTCGAGACACCCTGCATGGTCATGGAGATCACACCTTCCGATAAGGAAAAAGGCGTGACTGCTCCGATCATCGACGAGTACAAGAAGATCGTCGCCAAATATGATGAGAGAGGCGCAAAGACCTTTGGAGAATACGAGCGTTTCGAATTCTATGAGCAGGCAAAGAAATGCTACTGCATCCTGCAGTCCGGAGAGTCCAGGATCTATGCCAACATCATTCTTCAGAAAGGTGTTGTAAAATAATCCGGCAGGACTTGCTGATTCGATTATGGCCATTAAAACGGGAGCAGACAAAACCGGATGGTTCTGTCTGCTCCCGTTTTCCATTAAGATTCAAAAAATATGTGGGCACCACGCCGCTCGCCTTTCGGAAAGCTCGCACAAAAGAAAGAGGATGAATCGTCCCTGCTGTCCACAAGAAAATGCCCGCCGGGTTTTCCGGCGGGCATTTTTTATTCAGATGCAGCAAAGGGAATCTGTCTGTCCACTTCAGCAGCACTTACCCTTTTGATTTTGATTTTCTTACCTTTACACCACTGTTCAGTTTGGTTCCGAGGATCAGAACGATGATCAGAAGACCGCCCCAGATCATGCTGGCGTAGTAGGTATTCAGCTGGGAGAACATATTTACACAGGAGGAAATGATCTGGATGGTCACGATAGCAAGAAGTACGTTGGAGATCTTGCCCATGCCGCCGTCCGGAAGGACACCGGCCAGCACCAGGATCAGAATAACCTGCATAACATAGGATGTACCATAGTCAGCCTTGGCTGAGTTGTTGGTAGAAACCATCAGAAGACATCCGCAGGTTGCCATGACATCCGCCAGGATGTACGTTCCGATGATCATACGGGTCGTATTGATTCCGGAAAACTTCGCGGCTTTCTGGTTTGCGCCTACCATGTATACTTTTTCGCCGTAGGTCGTAAACTTCAGCAAAAATGCACTGATCACGAAGAAAATAATAAAGATCAGCAGCGGGAAGGGAATGAATCCCAGCACTGTGGAATGTCCGACTTCCGTATAAAGAGCCGGAACACCGGTCACGGAATAACCCTGGGTCAGGGCTGTGGAGAGCCCCAGCCATACCAGCTGCATGGCGATGGTCGCCATGACAGGCGGGATGTTCAACATGGCTACCAGCACACCATTAATGATGCCGCCGGCGACAGCGATCAGAAGCGCGATCAGAATTCCCATCAGGATCACGCCTGTCACAGCGCCGTTGGACATATCTTCCGCAGTATGCGCCCCCATATAACGTACTGCCATGATGCAGGCAAAATTTCCGAGAGCAATAAAGGACATGTCCATTTTGCCCAGGATAAAACAAAACATAATGCCAAGTGTGATCACGCCGTATTCCGGAAACTGCATAACGATCCCGCGCCAGGTACCGGGCGTCCACAGGATATTCCCCTTGGTCGCTGTAAAGAACACAAGG
>CACZPF010000209.1 GCA_902782975.1 uncultured Lachnospiraceae bacterium | reverse complement strand
TGGCCTTTTCTGCTGCTTCCTTCAGTCTCTGAAGAGCCATCTTGTCGTTGGAAAGATCGACTCCTTCCGTTCTCTTAAATTCGGAAAGCATATAATCTGTGATCTTCTGGTCAAAGTCATCGCCGCCCAGACGGTTGTTGCCTGCGGTGGAAAGAACCTCGATGACGCCGTCGCCGATCTCGATGATGGAAACATCAAATGTACCGCCGCCAAGGTCATAGACCATGATCTTCTGTTCTTTTTCATTATCAAGGCCGTAAGCCAGGGCTGCTGCCGTCGGCTCGTTGATAATACGCTTTACATCGAGTCCTGCGATCTTGCCGGCATCCTTGGTTGCCTGTCTCTGTGCATCGTTAAAGTAAGCAGGAACGGTAATGACTGCTTCTGTCACCTTTTCGCCGAGATAATCTTCTGCATCTTTTTTCAGCTTCTGAAGGATCATCGCGGAAATTTCCTGCGGTGAATATTTCTTGCCGTCAATATTTACACGGTAATCTGTGCCCATCTCTCTCTTAATGGAAGAAATGGTCTTTTCTGCGTTGGTCACTGCCTGTCTCTTGGCGGGCTCGCCGACCAGACGCTCGCCTGTTTTTGTAAATGCTACAACAGACGGTGTTGTTCTGGCTCCTTCTGTGTTGGTAATAACGGTGGGCTGTCCACCTTCCATAACTGCTACGCAGCTGTTTGTTGTACCAAGGTCGATTCCGATAATTTTGCTCATAATATTTTCCTCCTCGTATGTTCTGACTGAAAATTTCCAGGTATTCTGCAAAAGTCTGATCACCAGCGGCTATTCATGCCGCCGGCCGGCTCTGCCGGTCAGTTGGCAACCTTCACCATGCTGTGGCGTACAACGGAATCCTTATACATGTATCCTTTCTGGAATTCCTCAACTACTATGTTGTCGCCTGCATTCTCGTCCTCCACATGCATGACCGCATTATGGAAGGAAGGATCAAATTCCTTTCCGACCGCCTCTATGGGCCTGACCCCCGCCTCCTCCAGAGCCGTCATCAACTGCTTGTAGATCAGCTTCATTCCGTCTGCAAACGCATCGCCTTCGGGCGCCTGGGCCAGGCCTCTTTCAAAGCTGTCCACCACAGGAAGCATTTTTTCTACAATATCCCGGGCTCCTATGATGTACATGCTGGATTTTTCTTTTTCTGTTCTCTTGCGGAAGTTATCGAATTCCGCACGGTTTCTCTTGAGAAGATCTGTCAGATCCTCCAACTGTTTATGTAATTTCTCAGCCTCTTTATCCTTTTTTCTTCTGCCGAAAAAAGACGTCTTTGCTTTGGCATCTGCAGGATCCGCGGCATTCTCCGGCGTTTCCGGATCTGCAGATTCTCCTTCAGATCCTGTGCCGGAAGGATCATCGGCTGAAGGTTCCTGATCCAGGGTCTCCTGGTCCGATGCTTCCGGATCCGATTCTTCCGGATCTGGTACTTCCTGACCTGATTCTTCCTGGCCTAAAGGTTCCTGATCTGACGGTTTCTGATCTGAACCTTTCTGATCTGAAGTATTCTGATCTGAAGCTTTCTGATCACCGGCTGCTTTATCACAGGTTTCCTGTTCACAGACTTTTTTATCATCGTGATGATCGTCTGAAATGTCCTGTTTTATATCATCGTCTCTGTAATCTATATCGATCAAATGAATCATCCACCTTTCTCTCTCGTTCCTTCTACCAGACCGTCCAGCTGAACCTTGAGCGATTTCAGGCTGTCTACGACACTTTCATAATCCATCCGCTTTGGTCCGATAATTCCGATCGTCCCGCGCATGCCGCTGCCCAGCTCGTAGGTAGCCGTCACAACACTGCAGTCTTTCATGGTCTGTACCGGCATTTCATCTCCTATATAGACAGAAATACCGTTTTCTCCGGTATCGGCCATGTGTTCCTTGACCAGATGTGCCAGTTCCTTTTTCTCTTCAAACGCGGAGATCAGTTCACTTGCCTTCGATGTATCTGCCAGCTCCGGATATTTGAAAATGTTGGTAGCTCCCGAGGTGTAGATCTGAAGATCATCCTCATCGACCTGAATCGTAGCTGCCACTGCATCAAGTACCATGGCCACCACGGCGCTGTGCATCCCGGCCTGTTCCTTCAGTCTGGCGATCATGCCCAGGTTGATATCCTGGATCGGTACGCCATTCAGGTTCGTGTTCAGAAGAAGGTTAAGTTTCAGGATGGTTTCATCATCCATCTCTTCCTCCAGATCGATGATCTGGTTGCGGACCACATTGTTGTCGCTGACCACCACGGCTACCAGCTGTGTTGTATTGACACGGGAGAGCTGGATAAACTTGATTCGGCTTCCGCTGTACTGCGGCACGGACACCATGGCTGCATAATTCGTATTGGATGCCAGCAGTCTGGCGACATTCTTCAATACTTTTTCCATCTTGTCCGTTTTCTCGATCATGAGCTGGCGGATCTCGTTGATCTCATTTTCCTTTTCGATCATCAGCTCATCTACATAAAGCCGGTATCCCTTATCGGAAGGAATCCGGCCGGCTGAAGTGTGAGGCTGAATAATGTAACCCATATCCGTCAGATCCGACATCTCATTGCGGATCGTGGCGGAGCTGACATTCAGATCTGCGTACTTGGAAATCGTTCTGGATCCCACCGGTTCGCCCGTTTCCATATAAGTACGGATGATTGCCTTGAGAATCTTCTTTTTCCTCTCGTCCAGCTGGCTGTCCATGGATCCTTCTCCTTTCCCACATGATTTTCTGATGCCTGCCCGGTATCCCGTCTCGCCTGCGGCCTGTGTCAGGTCTGCTGTTAGCACTCGTTTTAATGGAGTGCTAACATCTATGGTTCTAAGATAGCACCTGCGAACCTGTTTGTCAATAGGTTTTTTTTATATTTTTCAGGCTCACGGTTACTACTCCAGCTCGGCAAGATTCCTGCGGAGTTCCAGCATCTTATCACGCAGTTCGGCTGCCTGCTCAAAATTGAGATCAGCGGCAGCGGCACGCATCTGTTTCTCCACCTGCCCGATCAGCTTTGTCAGTTCCTTCTTATTCATGGATTCGGGATCAGTGATGAGTTTCTTTTCCGTTTCTGCCACAGCCCTGGATACGGCGATCAGGTCACGGACCGCTTTTTTGATCGTTGTGGGGGTGATTCCGTGTTCTTCGTTATAAGCCTTCTGCAGATCACGGCGGCGGTTTGTCTCATCGATGGCTTTCTGCATGGAATCCGTGATGGTATCCGCATACATGATGACATGGCCTTCACTGTTTCTGGCTGCACGGCCGATGGTCTGGATCAGAGAGGTTTCTGAACGAAGGAAGCCTTCTTTATCGGCATCCAGAATGGCCACCAGGGTGATCTCGGGGATATCAAGGCCTTCCCGCAGCAGATTGATGCCCACCAGAACATCGAATACATCCAGTCTCATATCCCGGATGATCTCCGCCCGCTCCAGTGTGTCAATGTCCGAATGCAGGTACCGGACCCGGATCCCCACATCTTTCATATAGGCAGTCAGATCCTCTGCCATCCGCTTGGTAAGGGTCGTGATCAGGACTTTGTTTCCGTTTCCGGTTTCTCTGTTGATCTCACTGATCAGATCGTCGATCTGCCCCTCTACAGGCCTGACCTCTACCCTTGGGTCCAGAAGACCAGTAGGCCGGATGATCTGCTCAGCCCGCAGGAGCTCGTGTGCAGATTCATATTCTCCCGGCGTTGCCGACACAAAGAGGACCTGATCCAGTTTTTCCTCGAATTCTTCAAAGGAGAGGGGCCGGTTATCCTTGGCGGAGGGCAGGCGGAACCCGTAATCCACCAGCGTCTGTTTACGGTTCAGGTTTCCGGAAAACATCGCGCCTACCTGCGGGATGGTCTTATGCGACTCGTCGATGATCAGAAGAAAATCATCTCCAAAATAATCCATCAGCGTATAGGGAGGTTCACCGGGCTTCAGGTTCGAAAGATATCGGGTGTAGTTTTCTATTCCCGAACAGAAACCCGTTTCCTTCATCATCTCTATATCAAAGTTGGTCCGCTCTGCGATGCGCTGGGCTTCCAGGAGTTTATCTTCCCCTTTAAAATATTCTACCTGGGCTTTTAATTCCTGTTCTATCTCCTCCGCTGCTTTCTGGATCTGCTCTGCCGGTACAACATAGTGGGAAGCGGGGAAGATTCCCACATGATTGTCTTCACATCTGACCTCTCCCGTCAGCACGTCGATCTCCGTGATCCGTTCGATCTCATCGCCGAAAAATTCTACGCGGATCGCCCTGTCCCCGAAGTTTGCCGGGAAGATTTCCACCACGTCGCCGCGCACCCGGAAGGTTCCGCGCTTAAAATCCATTTCATTGCGTGTATACTGGATATCGATCAGCTGGCGGATCACCTCGTCCCGGTCCTTTGACATGCCCGGGCGAAGAGAGATCATCATCTCCTGAAAGTCCTTGGGCGAACCGATCCCGTAGATACAGGAAACGGAGGATACGATGATCACATCCCGCCGCTCCGAAAGAGCAGCCGTGGCAGACAGACGCAGTTTGTCTATCTCGTCATTGATGGCCGAATCTTTGGCGATATAGGTATCGGTAGAAGGAACGTAAGCCTCCGGTTGATAATAATCATAATAAGAAACAAAATATTCGACCGCATTCTCCGGGAAGAACTCTTTAAATTCACCGTACAGCTGTGCCGCCAGCGTCTTATTGTGAGCAAGCACAAGAGTCGGCTTATTCAGCTTCTGGATCACGTTGGCCATGGTGAATGTCTTGCCGGATCCGGTTACACCAAGGAGGGTCTCGGCCTGATTGCCTTCTTTAAAGCCGTCCACCAGACGGGCGATGGCCTGGGGCTGATCACCGGTGGGTTCATATTCGGAATGAAGAATAAAATGATCCATCAAAAATCTCCTCTTCATGATAAAAGCACGGGCACCCGGGGACTTACGCCCTCAATGTCCGTGCTTTTTTTAATTCTTTTTCTTATGTTTTTTACAGCTGTTCTGCGGAATTATTTCTTTAATTCAGAAGTACAGTGCGGGCATCTGGTTGCGTCCAGCGCGATCTCGCTCTTGCAGTAAGGACAGATCTTTGTGGTGGGCGCTGCCGGTGCTTCCGGCTTTTTGAACTGGCTCTGGGCTTTGTTGATTGCCTTGATCATGCAGAAAATGACAAGTGCGGTGATCAGGAAATTAAGAACAGCGGTGATGAAATTGCCATAGCTGAGAACGGGGGCCGTTTCGCTGCTTCCAAGTTTTACCGTCAGATCAGAAAAATCCGTTCCTCCGAAGATTCCCAGAATAGGCGTAATGATGTCTTCGTTCAGAGAGGTAACGATTGCAGAAAAAGCTCCGCCGATGATAACACCGACTGCCAGGTCCATAACGTTCCCGCGGCTGATAAACTCTTTGAATTCTTTAATAAAGCCCATGAATATTCCCCTTTCTGTTTATAGTTTTCTAAATTGCATTGTTAAATTGCACTATTATTTTATTACTTTCTCTTCCGTAAATCAATGGTTTTTCTATAATTATTCAGAAGAAAACCATCGGGAGATCTATCGGGAAATTTCCAGAGGCCGTAGAAATAATGTTCTCCAAAGTGCTGTGCAGTCTTCCCTTACCGCTCATCGCCGAGGAAGAACAGGGCAAGGGTGCCGGGGCCGGAATGGGCTCCGATCGTAGCGCTGACCGGATTAATGAGCACTGTTTTCAGGTTGTATTTTTTACCGACTTCGTCTGCTACGAATTTTGCGTCTTCTTCACAGTCACCGTGACTGATGAAAATGGTATCACAGGTGGAACGGTAGGAGCCGATCTTCTGATCCATCAGATTGACCAGTTCCAGCAGAGATTTTTTGCGGCTTCGTACTTTGCCGATATTGATCAGATGGCCTTCGTTGTCTACATGGAGGACCGGCTTGATATTCAGCATGGTGCCGACCACTGCAGTAGTTTTCGATACACGTCCGCCCCTGTGCAGATGAAACAGATCACTTACTGTAAACAGATGGACAAGATTCAATTTATGATCTTCCAGCCATTTTGCCACGGCTTCCATATCTTTCCCGGCTTCTTTCTCTTTGACGGCATAATACACAAGAAGCCCCTGCCCGAGAGATGCGGCCAGTGTATCCACCACGATGATCTTCCTGTCCGGATATTTTTCCATCATCTCTGCCGCAGCGATGCTGGCATTGTTGCAGGTCCCGGAGAGACCTGAGGAAAAAGCAAGATGAAGAATATCTTTTCCTTCTTTTAAATAAGGTTCCATCAGCCCCCAGTACTGTTCAGGATTTACCTGTGCAGTAGTCGGAAGAGATCCCTTTCGCATCGCCTCATAAAAATCATGAGAAGGAAGGAAGTTTTCCTTTGTGTAGGCTTTCCCATCCATCCAGTAACTTAAAAATGTGCAGCCCACATGATGTTTTTCCAGAAAAGAATCCGGAAGATCCGCGTTATTATCTGTTGTTATCACATATTCTCTCATTTTGACTGAGTTTTTGCTCCTTTCAAAAGAATTGTCAGTATAATAAAAAATAGATATGAAAAAGAGGGCGTCCCTCTTTTTCATATCATACCATTGCACGTCTGATTATTCAATCTTTTTCTGAAAGAAGAACAGGGCTGCAGGAACTTCCGTTACAGTTCGGGGCCTCCCGTTATTCACCAGGATCCCGTGAATCACCTGAGGAATGAAGGATCTCCTTTGCCTTCTTAAGAACAATATCCTCGTCGGGATCCTCTGCATCCGGAGAGATCTTCACATCCGGTTCGATCCCTACCCCGTGGATATCATTTCCAAGCGGTGTATAGTAGTGGGATGTGGTCAGTTTGATCGCGCTGCCGTCCGTAAACGTGCGCAATGTCTGGACGATTCCTTTTCCGTAGGTCGTTTCGCCTACCAGTACGCCTTTCTTGTAATCCTTGACGGCACCGGCAAATATCTCTGAAGCGCTGGCACTGCCGCCGTTGATCAGAACAGCGAGCGGTATGCTGATTTCATGGATCCCGCTGCAGGTCTCCTCTGTTCTGTTCCCGTACTTGTCCTCGTCATAGACGATCAGCCCTTCCGGCAGGATCTGCCGGAGTACATTGCAGACTGCATCCAGCCTTCCGCCCGGATTATTCCGAAGATCGATAACCAGCGCTTCCATATCCTGGCCCTCCAGGCTTCCGTACTCCTTAATGTACTGCTCCGGTGTCTTTCCGGAAAACTCCGTGATCTTTATATAACCGATCCCATCTTCCAGCATTTCACTATAAACGGAGGGAATATCTACGCTGCTGGTCCGCACCTCCACCTGCCGGGGTTCTTCACCGGGAGACTGGACCTCGAGCATCACACCGTCCTTCGCGCGTTCTTTTACCAGGGCTACCGCCTCATTCAGCGTGACCGGCACCAGATCTTCTCCGCCCACCTTCAGGATATGATCCCCCGGGCAGATTCCTGCCTCCTCTGCCGGCGTATCCGGATAACATTCCAGGACCAGAAGAGTACCGTCCGTTTCTTTGGAAAGCATGACACCGATCCCCTGATAGTTTCCCTCTGAAAGATGTGTTTCTTCCTCATAATCTTCAGCCGTATAATAGCGCGAATACGGATCCCCCAGACCATAAACAAGTCCGGTATAAAGACCCTCCGCCAGGTTTTCCCTGTCCGCCTCATTCAGATAATAACGGTCGATGAGATCTTCCATGGCATTTACTTTGCTGACCACATCCGGTTCTGACAGAATTCCGCGATGCAGAAAAGATCCTCCGAAAAAACCTATGAAGACCGCAAGTCCCACAGCCATTGCCAGAACGATGCCGGTGATCAGTCCCCAAATATAGTCCCTCATAGTCCTATACCCTCAGATGTTTTTTGGTCGTAAAGAAACTGCTCAGAAGGCCGATGCCCACACCCAGCAGCAGCCCGACCGGCAGAAAGGTCTTATAGGCCTGCTCCACACTCAGGAAGGACACAGCTCCGGTAAAGCTTGAATAATTATTCATCATCCATTTGACCACTTCCTGATAGAGATAATACAGGCTGACAAGAGGGATCGATGCGCCGACCACGCCGAGAATGATTCCTTCCAGGACGAAAGGTGCACGCACAAAATGATCCGTGGCGCCGATATACTTCATGATGGCGATCTCTTCGCTTCGGACAGAGATTCCGACGGAAACCGTATTGCTGATCAGGAAGATCGAGATCAGCAGCAGAACGCCGATCACGATCAGAGAAACATAATAAACCATGTTGCTGATATTAGTCAGGAACTCGGCGGCTCTTTCCGCCTGCTTAACCTCCCGCACATGGGGAAGTTCTTCGATGTACCTGACCAGGTCGTACTGAAGGCTGATATCATTCACACTTACCTGATAATTATCGCTGCCGGTCAGTGGATTGTCATCTCTGAAAACATCTGCCGCGGCACTGCCCTCGGGGAAATACTGTTTTGCAAATTTTTCCCATCCTTCATCGGCGGATTCAAAGGTAATCGTCTCTACATCAGGCCTTGCCCTGATCTGCTCACCGACCCAGTCCATTTCCTCCTGGGTCGTACCGGGCTCAAAAAATACAGTAATAGGAACTTTTTCCTGTGCTTTCTGTGTGTTAAAGTTTACATTGATCACGATCAGATAAAACAGGCCGAAAAGAAAGATACAGGCTGCCATTGTCAGAACGGACGCGGCAGAAAACATCCAGTTCCGCCAGATGTTTTTCACTCCCTGTTTCAGGATGTACCATATTGTACTAGGCCTCATGATACTCTCCTTTCTCCTCGTCGCTGACGATCACGCCGTCATGCATGGTCACGACTCTTTTCTTCATCGCATTCACGATTTCTTTATTGTGCGTGACGACAAGGACGGTCGTCCCCCGCCCGTTGATCTGCTCCAGCAGGGCCATGATCTCATCGGATGTTTTCGGGTCAAGATTTCCGGTAGGCTCATCAGCCAGCAGGATATCCGGCCGGTTTACAATTGCCCTCGCAAGGGCGACTCTCTGCTGCTCACCGCCGGAAAGCTCATCCGGAAGAGATTTATATTTTCCCGCCAGTCCGACTTCCTGCAGTACCTCGGGAACTCTTTTGCGGATCACGCGGGTCGGACGTCCGATGACCCGCTGCGCGAAAGCGACATTTTCATATACGTTGCGGTCCTTTAACAGCCGGAAATCCTGAAATACCACCCCAAGCTTCCGGCGGTATTTTGATACCCGCCGATGTTTCATGGTTTCCAGCCTTTCCCCCGCCACCGTGATGGAACCGCCGGTCGAATCCAGTTCCTTTAAAAGCAGTTTGATCAGGGTGGACTTGCCGGACCCGCTCAGGCCGGTCACAAAGACGAACTCGCCCTGTTCCACATGCAGATTTACATGGTTTACGGCCGGTCTCCCCTTCCCGTAGGACTTGGTCACGTCCTTTAAATCAATCATATGTTTCTCCCCTTTTGTCCTCTGTATGATGCATTGCCTGAGCCGAAGGCCAGACAATGTTGCATATTATTTATTTTTTTGTAACGTTATTGTAATATATGTGAGATAAAAATGCAACCCTTTATTATGTAAAGAAGAAAGTTTATGTTAACAAAACAGAGGACCCGTTTTTACAGGTCCTCTGCGGTGTTTTTCTCAGTCTTTTTATATCAGGCTTTTTTTCAGGCTTTTCCATCGGAGCCAAGAACGTTAACGATCTTGTGTGCAACGATATCCTTCACATACTTACGTCCGTCGCCGATATACTGTCTGGGATCGAAGTGATCCGGATGAGCAACGAAATGCTCTCTGATTCCTGCCGTCATGCCAAGACGAAGGTCGGAGTCGATGTTGATCTTGCAGACAGCACCCTTGGCAGCCTCACGAAGCTGGTCTTCCGGAATACCGATGGCATCCTTCAGAGCGCCGCCATGGCCGTTGATGATCTTAACATATTCCTGCGGAACAGAGGAAGAACCATGAAGAACGATCGGGAAGCCCGGAAGTCTTCTGGCTACCTCGGCAAGGATGTCCAGACGAAGCTTGGGATCTGTGCCGGGTTTGAATTTGTAGGCACCATGGCTGGTTCCGATAGCGATCGCAAGAGAATCAACACCGGTCTTCTGAACAAATTCTTCTACCTGATCCGGATCGGTAAACATAGCCTTGTCGGCATCTACGCTCACGGCATCCTCGATCCCTGCAAGGGTACCAAGTTCTGCTTCGACAACTACGCCTCTCTCATGTGCGTATTCAGCAACACGTTTGGATTCAGCAATATTTTCTTCGAAGGAATGACCGGAATAGTCGATCATAACAGATGTAAATCCGCTGTCGATGCAGGATTTGCAGGTTTCAAAATCTGCGCCGTGATCCAGATGAAGAACCATGGGGATCTCGGGATGAAGTTCTACAGCTGCTTCAACCAGCTTGATCAGATATACGGAGTTTGCATATTTTCTGGCGCCTGCAGATGCCTGCAGAATAACCGGGGACTTAAGCTCAGCTGCAGCTTCTGTGATCGCCTGCACGATCTCCATGTTGTTTACGTTGAACGCGCCGACTGCATATCCGCCCGTGTATGCCTTTTTGAACATTTCGGTTGATGTTACCAGTGCCATAATGATACCGCCTTTCGTTTGAGTATATTTTTATCAGATGCTATTATAACATACTTTCCTTAAAATGGAAGATAAAAATCCTGTTTATGATCATGGTGTTTTAATTTTCCAGGGTTTAAATATTTTAATATTCCAAAGTTTCCATGTATTTCATATAGCGGACGACCATGAGGGCGATCTTGAAGGTGATCGCATCTTCAAAGACCCGGAGGTCCAGGCCTGTGCTCTTCTGAAGCTTATCCAGGCGGTAGACCAGCGTATTTCGATGAATATAGAGCTGGCGTGATGTTTCCGAAACATTCAGGCTGTTTTCGAAGAACTTGTCGATGGTGATCAGGGTCTCTTCATCAAAATCATCCGGCGACTTGTTATCAAAGATCTCCTTGATGAACATTTTACACAGAGGAATGGGCAGCTGATAGATAAGACGGCCGATCCCCAGCGAGCTGTAGGCGATCACTTCTTTGTCTCCGAAGAAGATCTTGCCGACATCCAGTGCCATCCTTGCCTCTTTGTAGGAACGTGAAACCTCTTTCAGCTCGTTGACAATGGTCCCATAGGCCATGTGGATCCCGTCATCCGGCTGGATCTTGAGATTTTCAAGGATCGCAAAGGCCAGCTTGTCGACCTCTTCATAGGTCTCGCCGTCTTCCAGTTCCTTAACGATGATAATGCTTTTCTCGTCGACCGCGGTAATGAAATTCTTGCTCTTGCTGCCAAAGAAGCTCCGGACACTCTCCACCGAATTATGCTCTTTTTCCGGCTGAAGTTCAAGGATCATGACTACCCGGCGTACGTCCGCGTCAATATGCAGCTTTTTGGCTCTGTTATATTTATCTATCAGAAGCAGATTGTCAAGAAGAAGGTTTTTAATAAAACTGTCTTTATCAAAACGTTCTTTATAGGCAACAATAAGGCTCTGGATCTGGAAAGCCGCCAGTTTTCCGACCATAAAGGCAGACTCGTCCTCTCCTCTTGCAACCAGAACATACTCTGTCTGATAGTCATCACTTACCTTAAAATACTGATATCCTTTCACTGTCTGTGCTTCTGCCTGAGAATCAACAAAAGTCTGGATATCTGAAGCGGTTACTTCAAATCCCGCCATGGTGGAGGCCAGTATTTTTCCGTCTGTATCTATTACACTAAATTCGGTTCTGGATATATCTTTCAGCCCTTCCAACGTATTTTGCAGTACCTGATTTGATATCATGCCGTCCACTCCTTTTAACTAAAATTAAGACTTCTTCTAACTATCCTGGACAGTAAAAAGTTTTAGAGATCTTCAAACTGCTATTTTCCCTGAAGAGCCGCCGTTTTCCTCCTGACGCTCACGAATAAATTG
>CACZPF010000208.1 GCA_902782975.1 uncultured Lachnospiraceae bacterium | reverse complement strand
TTATTCGAAGCATCATTGTACAGCTTCAGGATCAGAGCTTCCAGCTCCTTGTTTTTCTTAAGCAGCGAAAACATAAACCCTCCTGCTAATTCAGATACTTTGCCCTGTTTTCCTGAGTATTTTCCCAGGTATCCAGCCTTGTCAGTCCGTCCCCGCCTTTGAATACTTCAAGAATGTTCTGATAGGCTTCCTCCGATATACCGAAAACGTCGTCTTCCGTATAATAAGTAAAATAATCGTAATAACCCTCCCAGAATTCCTCTCTTAACAGCAGCTGCAGCATTCCGTTTTTGATCTGGTAATAATCATTCAGTTTAGCGCCATCTGCCGTTTCTCTCAGAACGAGTACGCCCGTTTCCCTGTAATAGCCTACAATGATCGGATTCCAGGAAAACGCATAATCTCCATAGCCGCCTGCTTTTTCAGCAACTTTTTGAAGTCTGCTGTCTTTCCAGGTATATATGGCCATGCCCTGGCAGGACGGGTTCCCTTCCGTACCGGTATCCAGAACGATCAATTCCGGAATGTCGTCCTCATCCAGACAGGCCAGTGTAAACATGGCTTTCCTCATGATGGTTGGCTGATAATAGAAATCGGTCAGTTGTTCCTCCCAGTCATCTTCTGTCTCGTCATAGACAAATCCATCCTCTTCATAGTACTCGTCCTCATCATACTCGTCCTCATAGTATTCGTCTTCATCATAATCCTCATAATAATAATCGGTGGCAAGGACGGTATCTTCCGGCAGCAGGGAAATATATGGCTGAGCCAGCAGCTTTCTATACGCCCTGACAGCTTCTCTTCTGGCCGGAGCGGCCTGGAATACGCTGTTTGTCAAAACCGGCAAAATGAATATCATAAAGATTGCAGTCCACTTTTTGGATCTCATCTGTTTCCCTTTCTCCCTCTGCACATTGAGAGGGTATCCAGTATCAGGCTCATCGCAATACCCGTTTTGATTCTTAATAGGCAATGCCCAGATACCCTTCCAGCGCCACATAAACAGTTTCCAAAGCATCGTACTCCGAGCGCTTATATGCCAGGAGTTTTCCGGCATTATCGCTGAAAACAAACCATCCATCCTCCGTAAATGCAAGATACGTCATGCCTTGACCGGTCAGAGTATTAAACGCTATTCCCTCCGGCATGCCCGGGTAAACCCCGCAGACAGAACAGTCCCAGATCTCTGCGCTCATCCGGATCCTGACGATCTGATCATGACTGGTGCCTGTAACAGCTAAAGCATCGTTCTCCCATTTTTCCTCACCCGGTTCCTGTTTCGTCATGGTCAGATCCGGGCAGTTCTCAAGGAGCCTGTCAAAAGAGCCATTGATAAACTGCATCAGGTCCAGTTCCTCATCTGCCTCCTGTTCATATTCATCATATGAGAAATCTGCTTCTTCATCCGCATCTTCCTCTTCTTCCTCCCATTCCCAATCGTCCTCTGTTTCATAGTATTCTTCCAGTTTCGGAGAAGATTCATAAGCGGCTTTCATCAGTTCCTCGATCTCCTGAGCAGTAAGCCGGTCTTTTCTCTCTCCGGCTTCTGTTTCCTGATCAAGCCATCCGGGCTGATCTTCGATCTCCTCTTCTGTATCCTCATTAAAATCCCATTCTTCTGCTTCATATTCCAGGTAGTACTCATAGTAATCGGTGTAGCTGGAATCATCATTATCAATCAGATCATCGTCCTCTGAATAGGAATCTGTTACAGGAGCATAACTTTGCGTCTCGTCTTCCTCTGCATATACCACCAGTGATTTCGAGGGTTCTTCCTGAAGCTCCATAAACAGTCCTTCCAGGGCTTCCCGGGCAGGTGCCGTCTCCTGGTTGGTCAGCGGTTCCGTATAAAAATGATGGGACTGCGCATATTTCTCCGCATAGGAACCAGGCATCACAAAGCAAGTCAGTTCGCTTGTCTCCGAAGAGCTGAATGCTGCCGAGTGTACGGAAACGAGACTTTCAGGAAGAATGGCATTATAAAGGTCCCCATCAAAGGCATAGCCCTCGATGCTCCTCACGCCTTCTTCCAGATAGAGTGTCTGCAGGGGATTTCCCGCGAACGCGTCCACACAGATATTTTGGACATTTCCAGGAATCTGAAGGGCATTCAGGCCGCATTCGTAAAAAGCAGCCTCTCCGATCTCCTGTAGGCCTGTTCCAAAGGAAATCTCCGTAAGTCCCGACTGATTTTGAAAAGCACCGATTCCGATCGTTTCTACGCTGTCCGGAAGGATCAGTTCCTTAAGATACCCGCTGAAAGCAAATGCTCCTATAGTCACTGTCCCTTCTTCTATCGTAAACGTCTGTTCCGAGTCTTCATGGAATGCACAGATCAAAGCATTACGTTCTTCGTCATAAAGCGCGTTCCCATTGACAGTGAATATGGGATTTTTCCCATCCGCGAGCAGGGTCGGAACCTTCCTTGCGCCTTCTTCTTCAGAGGATCCTATCCCGTAAAAAGGATTGTCTCCAATACTCTGAAGAGTGTCCGGGATCGTGATCTGTTCGATCCCGCTGCAGAAACTATATGCATAGCTGCCAAGCTGCTCAAGCTTTTCCGGTATCACAACCTGATCCGCTGCGAAATTGCAGCCGCGAAATGCATATGCCCCAATACTCCGGATGCTCCCAGGAAGGATCAGTCCGCTCTCCCAGGAAGCAAAAGCAAAGCTCTCTATGATCTCTATTCCGTTTGGGATCTGGAAGCGCTCCTCTTTTTTTCCAGGCTCGCCAAAATAGCAGATCAGTCTGCGGTCAGGCTTACTGTAAAGGACATTTTGGCTGACCGCAAACGCAGGGTGCTCTTCATTGAGCCTGACCGGAATCATCAGAAACACATATTCCTGATGATCGTACTGATCATGCAGGCAGAATGGATTCCCTTCGATCACACGGAGGCTTTCCGGAAGCACAACCGCGCCGGAAGGCACGCTCCCTCCTAAGAAAAGATCCTCTCCCAGGGCAGTCACCTGCCGCTCTCCAATGACCTGGGGCAGCAGGAAAGACCCATCGCCGCTAAGATACCCGTCCTCATCTCCTGTAAACAGGAGTAGCTTTGCGGTCCCATCTTCCAGAACCTCGTAGTAGAAATCACCACTTTTCTGGGCGTTTTCCGGAAGACTGTCATTTATGCTCTCTTCTTCATACAGATCTTCTGTCTCGTACTCGCCTTCTTCAGGCGTTTCTGCTTGAGCTGTAAGAACAGATGCAGCGAGAAAAGTCAGAAGCAGCGCTGCAGCAAACATGCGATACACAGATTTTGCAGACATAAGTATCGTTACCTCCCAAAGAAATGATCATTCACCGGACATCAGCCTGAAAAAATCCAGCGCGTCTTTCAGGGACCCAAACAGTTCTTTCCCGGAATCCTGAGGCATCCCGGCATCCAGGAGCCTTAAGATCAGCAGGGGAATGTTGATCTTTCTTTCATTGCCGACGACAGGCCAGCGTTCAGCAGGCTGCGCAGCTGCGTCCTCTGCTGCTGCGCGAGACATTGTCAGGTAAGTGATCTGTCCGTCTGTAAGTCTCATATCTGCACTGTCTAACGAGACCTCCAGCTGAAGATCCGGAAGCAGGTTCCTGAATTCTGAAGAACTGTCGTCCGATGAGATCAGGTCAGCAAAAGACAGAATAAGTTTGCCCGTCATGCCCTGATCTGCAGTCAGCTGCACATTCTGTGCAGAAAAATCATACTCAAAGTAATCACCCTCAAGTTTCAGGTAATACCTCCCCTCTTCAAAAGGAGAAGCTGCCGATGTAAATTCGAAAGGCAGCAGGCTGCTGTTCATAACCCATGCGTCGGAAGCGTTCAGATCTGTGTGCTGTACCCTCTGATCCATCTGTACGTTTGCGATCCGGAATAAGCAGTCTCTTTCCTCTATTTCCACAGACTCATCAGCCGGGCTATAGAGCTCAAAGGCATACAGTTCCCCTTCCTCATTGACCCACATGCGTACAAGGACATTATCCAGATTCTTTTCGGACAGATCCATTTGAGAGAGTTTTTCGCAATACAGATCCAGCAGCGATGCGGCCTGGTCAGCCGGCTCGGCCTGAAGGAACAAAGAGAGATCATCTCTTACCGCCGTTTCTTCCGACAAGGACATTTCTTCTTCACTCTCTTCCTCCGGACCTGACGTTATCCCGCCGGCAACGTCTTCTCCCAGCCAGCTCATATCAGAATCCCCGCTCGCACTTTGATTCTGAGCAGTGTCTGAATTGTCATCTTCAGGCAGAAGATCAGGAATTTCATTTCCCGTAAGATACTCTTCCGCACCTATTCCTTCCGCATAAGTACGCGCAGCAATGTCTTCCAGGGAGATCCAGTCCCAGGTATACACAGCACGGATACTTTCACGAAGGTCGTCATCCTCCCTGAGCATCCTTTTCAGTTCTTCCGCACATTCTGTGATCAGTTCCTGTGTGAAATAGACTTTGCCTGTATAGCAGGTACCGGACTGCGCAGAAGGATATCCTCCGATCTTATCCGATAAACCATACGTTTCATAGGTACGGGGAACATAGGCATCCTGAACAGCATCAAATGCCGAAAGGATCTTTTCAAAAGTGTCCAGAGGAGGCAGGAATTGTCCGCGCTTGAACAGGCAGTCCATCAGCTGATCAAGATAGACGGCACTGTAATAGCTGAAACCATCCGTAAACAAAAGTGCGTTCACTTCATACCTCAGATTAGAGAGGGCTCGCTGCAGTTCCCAGAATGGATTATCCCATCTTCCCTGCATCGGCTCGAAAAGATAAACTTCATCGCCCTGAATGCCCCCTTCCTGAACAGCGACTCCGTTCACCAACACAGAAAAATGCCACCCAGACCGGGAAAGAGAGTCTCCCCCTGAAGCGGATCCCTCCTTTGAATTGTCATTGACAGCAGGTGAGCCAGGCGGGGTAATCTGTATGCTCAAGTCTTCGATCCACGAAGCATCTGCTTTAAGAAGCGTATTGGAAGCATAGTTCAGCAGCCTGAGGAGATCGGGATCTGCCTTTATCTGAAAGAGTGCATGCGCCTCTTCTGGCAATAATGCTGCATAAATTGCAGACAGCTTCTCTTTTGCAATCTCCCAGGTCATGGGGAATATGGTTTCTGCAGTTTCCTCGGCTGCATAAAAAGTCTCCGGGCAGCTCATGTTCCCGGTCAGGCCATTAACAGACACAGCCGCTGCCAGGATTGTTGTCAATAGGGTTCTTCTTAGTCTTCTCATCTGCGTTCCCTTTCTTGTCTTCTATCGGTTTGTCGGGATTCCTTTCATGCCCTCTCCTCAGGGGTTGTTCAGGATTCCCAGAAATACCGGGAGCCCGTGTTTTGCATCAACGATCGCAAAGACAAACGGCCGGTTCAGTTTCAGGTGGATGGTCTTTGTTAG
>CACZPF010000207.1 GCA_902782975.1 uncultured Lachnospiraceae bacterium | reverse complement strand
CCTTCTGTGATATCTATGGCAGCGCAGATTCCTGTACTGATCAGGGACGCTATCGTTTTATTGGACAACAGACCGGCTTTTCCTCCTGCAAGCGCGGGGAGCTCGATCACATCTACCTTCAGCCTGTCCAGAATTCGTGCAATTTCCAGTTTTTCTTTAAAGGAGAGCTCGCTCCCTCTGATCGATGCGGATTCTTTCAGTGTCATGTCAATTAATTTGAGCGTTTTCATGTTTTTTCTCCTCTTATAAAAATTTAATCTTCTTCCAGTAAAACACAAAACAGACGGAAAATAGAAAATCCCAGGTATTTAAACCAACGTCTAAACACCTGGGACGACAAGATATTCTATCTGATCGCGGTACCACCCGGATTGCCGCAGAATGCGGCCGCTCAACAACGCTCTAACAAGCGTTCTGCCATGGTAACGGGGCTTCCGTATCTCCTTACTGTTCTTTCCGGAGATCTGCTCAGGCACGAGACTGCCGGGACTTCCTGCAATCTGTCCTTCCTGAGAATACCTGCATAAAGATATTCCGCAAAGGACTGCAGCCAACCTTCCCATCTGCTCACACACCGGCTCGCACCACCCGCCGGCTCTCTGAAGAGGAAATCAGATTGCATAATGCCTTCTCTGCATTTACTGTATTTTCGATTCTTTGAAAGTTTAATGCATAAAAGGACTGTTGTCAACAGTTTTTTTATTTTTTATCCGGACATACTGTGAATAATAACTACGCTACAGCAGATACCGGTCCTTCAGTTCCTGAACCGCTTTGGGCGGAAGAAGGAGGGCCCGGTTGATAAAATCCGGAACCGAAGGATAGGAAAGAGCGATCTTGTAGAAGAAACGGTTGATCGGAGCATCCGTTACGCTGAAGAGCTGATCCAGCCGCTGTGCTCTTTCTACCTGATCCTGCAGCGTACTCTCCAGATACTGGTACATATGTTTCTTCTCATTCTGAAGGAAGGTTCCCGTCCTCACATAATCCTCCCGGAGGATCTTTCGCGGAACGCCCAGGACCGTATACAGCAGCGCAGAGGCGATGCCTGTACGATCCTTGCCGATTCCCCCGTGCCAGAGAACAGCGCCTTTCGGTGTATCCAGGATAATATCCAGAAACCTTGCATACTGCGCAAGGGCATATCCGTCTCCCGCAATAAATTCATAAAAATCCTCCGCCGCCTGGGGAGAGACTGGTGATTCGTCAAAAAGCGCCTGCTTTACTGTCAGAATATGGTGAGGCACTTCCATCTTTTCATCCAGCACCGGCAAATGGTAGTATTCGACCCCCGGGATCATGGTATCCGGGCGTTCTTTCATTTCTTCTGTCGAACGCAGATCGATCACTTTTTTCAGGCGGTATTCTTCCTCCAGCATCTGCTGATCGGCTGTCGACAGATGATAAAGATCCGAGCTCGACAAAAGCCTTCCCGGCAGCACATGCCTGCCGTCCAGGGTCTCCACACCTCCGCGGTCCCGGGTATTAAACAGCCCCTGGGCTTCGATGCGTCCGCCCTTCGGGCATCCCGCCGCCATGTCGGGGTTAAAAGCTTTCATAAACCGGATGCATTCCTCCCCTTCCTGCTCTGTCATGGAGAGGGAATACTTCTTCTTACGGCTGGTGATGATCGTAAGGGCATTCGATACCAGAAAATGGCTTTCTTCCTGAAAGGTGCCGATGCTTCCTTCCTTTTCCATATACGCCCACAGGATCTCGCGGACCGGGACCGTGTAGGTCACCACATGACCGTTAAATATGATATTTCCATCCTCTATCTTTGCTTTTCCGAATCTCACTTACTCACCACCTTTTGCATGTAAATTCATACAGGCAATTTATGTTTATATACCGGTCAGCCGAGGTCTTCCGGGCCAAAGCTGCAGGGCAGGAGCTCTTCCAGGGTTCTTTCTACATAATCCTCAGGATTTTTTGCCATGATCACAAGAACCTGGTCCGGATCTCCGAATTCTCTCATGACCTGACGGCAGATCCCGCAGGGAGAACAGTATGTATGATTATCACCGTTCTTTCCGCCCGTAATGGCGATCGCCCGGATCTTCTTTTCTCCCTCTGCGATCGCGTGGGCGATCGCGTTCCGCTCTGCGCAGGTTCCGGCCGGAAAAGAGGCATTCTCCATATTGACACCGGTATAGATCTTTCCCGAATCACACAGAACCGCAGCTGCGACATGGAACTGTGAGTACGGCGCATATGAATGTTTCTGGACGCTAAGCGCTTTACAGATCAATTCAGATCTGTCCAATCCATCAAATAAAGCCATGATTTTCTCCTTTCCGGCTCACCTTTTACACGGTACTATCTGACAATTTCCGGATTACTGCCATTGGTGTACTCATATTACTACTTTACCGTCCGTTTTTCAATAACCAGCTTCATCCGGCCTTTTCCGCATGAAATATACATAAAATTCCACAAATAGCCTCATTTTTAAGAAGCATAACTGTCATGAATTTATAATCAATTTACTGATCTGCTTTCTCAGGCCTGTACAGACATCATAAAATCGGAGAAATACCAGCCTTATCTTTCAACCAGAACGCACAAAAAATCCAACTCGAATTGTTCCAGCCCGTTTTTACGTTGTATATTTCATCTAAAACATTTCGTAATCTGATGTCGTTTCTATCATATCACACAATTAGTAACCGGTTACTTGACAATTTTGATTTTTTATTTTCATTTGACAAACAAGGAAAAATAGGACATAATAGCGAAAACCCAAATCCAGCTTAAAAAAATTTTTATTTACATCAATGATTCATTATATTTTTCTATTGTGAGCCGTTATGGAAAGGATGATCTTTATGACTAACAAGATTCGTTTTCGTGAAACAGAAGATGTAAAGGAATTTGTTGCAGCTGCCTGCAGATGTGACTTTGATATCGATGTCTGTTATAACCGCATTACTGTGGACGCCAAATCCATTCTCGGCGTACTCAGCATGGATCTTTCTCATGATGTGGAGGTACGCTGTCACGGTGAGGACGAGGAATTCAGCAGGCTGCTTAAGAAGTTTACGGTTTCCTGAGATTTTCAGGCACCTCATCTTCCGATATGGATATCATCTTCCGATATGGATATTTTCCAGTTTTTTTGTAAATAAAGATTCTTTTTTGAAAGACGCCCGGGTCACCTCCTCTCCCGGGCGTTTTTCATACGCTTTTAGTATGCGCTTTTATACGCCTTTGGTATGCGCTTTTATTCATTCTTATTATGTTCTTTCAGATACCGTTCTCTTCCGAGTCTGTAAAGATCATTTCCCTCTGTATCTATAATCACGACCAGGGGCATATCTTCAACATATAATCTTCGCAGCGCTTCTGCTCCCAGGTCTTCGTAGGCAATGGATTCACAGGACTTGATACATTTGGAAAGAAGTGCGCCTGCCCCGCCTATGGCACCGAAATATATGCATTTATACTTTTTGATCGCCTCTGTTACTTCCGGGAGACGCCCGCCTTTTCCGATCATGCCTCTGACACCTGCCGCCATCAGGGTCGGTGCATAAGCATCCATCCGGCCGCTGGTGGTGGGGCCGGCCGCTCCGATGATCTGCCCGGGGGCAGCAGGACTCGGCCCTACATAATAGATAGTGGCATCAGACGGATCAAAAGGAAGACTTTCCCCTGCCGCAAGAGCCTCGCACATTCTTTTGTGTCCCGCGTCTCTTGATGTATACAAGTAACCTGTAAGACTGACTTCATCGCCGGCATGCAGCGATTCAGCCAGCTCCTCTGTCAGCGGTAAACGGATCGATTTTTTCATAGGATCACCTCATTTAAGCGATATTCTGTTCGTAAACGTCAGGGAAACGCGGATCGATCCGTGTTTCCGTAAATCCTTCCGGTGTCCGGCAGATGTGCCATCAGATCATCACCGTTTTATGCCTGGTCACATGGCAGCTTATATTGATGGCACAGGGCATTCCTGCGATGTGGGTGGGCATCGTTTCTATATTCACTCCAAGGGCGGTCGTCTTCCCGCCGTAACCCTGCGGTCCGATCCCCAGCTGGTTGATCTTTTCCAGCATTTCCGTTTCCAGAGCAGCATAAAAGGGATCCGGATGATGTTCGGACACCGGTCGCAGAAGGGCCTTTTTTGCCATCAGAGCCGCTCTGTCAAAAGTACCCCCGATCCCGATCCCCAGAATGACCGGCGGACAGGGATTTGCTCCTGCTTTTTCCACGGTTTCCAGAATAAAATCCTTGATGCCTTCCAGCCCTGCGGAAGGCTTGAACATCCGGACAGCACTCATGTTCTCGCTTCCAAAGCCCTTCGGGGCAGCCGTGATCCTGATCCGGTCGCCGGGGACGATCTCTGTATAGAGGACGGCCGGTGTATTGTCTCCTGTATTACCGCGCCGTACAGGATCTTTTACGACAGATTTTCTGAGATAGCCATCTGTATAGCCCTGCCTGACTCCTTCATCGACAGCATCTCCAAGAAACCCTCCCGTAAAATGCACATCCTGTCCGATCTCCATGAAAATACATGCCATACCCGTATCCTGACAGACCGGCATCTGCTCTTCCTCGGCAATCGTATAATTACGGACCATGTCTTTGAGCACCCCGAGAGCAACGGGTGCATCCTCTTCCTGTATGCTCTTCTGAATCGCTTCTCTTACATCCTCCGGAAGATACCGGTTCGCCTCAATACACAGGTTTTTTACAGCTTCTGTCACGCAGCTTACATCTACTTCCCTCATATGTCTCCTTTCTGACGATCATCAGACGACCAGCCATTGCCTGTTGTCTATGTTGTATGTGCTTACTAACTATTGTAAAAAAACAGCTCCCGGCTGTCAATATTGAAAACCGGGAGCTGTCTGTTCTTTTCTGTTCTTCTCCTCTGCAGAGACTTAATAACCTGTTCCTGCAGACCGTTGGCAGAATCTGATCTTCCGCTGTTATACAAGACGTCTTACAGAGGTAATGGTTCTGTAGGTCGCGTCATCGCTGATCTTGATACCGTCACGGGAGTTGGAGGCATGTACGATCTGGCCGTCTCCCATGTAGATCGCTACGTGGCT
The DNA here is from genome assembly GCA_902782975.1 of uncultured Lachnospiraceae bacterium. Taxonomy (GTDB): domain Bacteria; phylum Bacillota; class Clostridia; order Lachnospirales; family Lachnospiraceae; genus Blautia_A. The sequence continues at coordinate 11,763 of CACZPF010000207.1, read as the reverse complement.
TCCGTAGCAGATCAGGTCGCCCGGCTGTGCGTCAGAATAAGATACCTCATATCCGGCATACTCCTGCTCATAGGAGGTTCTTGGAAGGTCAATGCCGAAATTCGAATATACACTCTGTACAAAGCCGGAGCAGTCTGCGCCGTTTGTCAGACTGGTGCCGCCCCATACATAGGGATTGCCTACAAACTGAGTGGCAAAGTCTACGATGCTGGAACCTGTGCTTCCGTCGGAGCTGTAATCGTAATCATAGACTGTATTGCCCGAATCGATCACATTTCCATATTCGTCATAAACTACTTCGCTGTAATCATCACTGCCGGAGGCTACACTGACCGTATAGCCGGATCCGTCATCCGATTCTGTATAGGCTGCCTGCTGTGCCGCTTCCTGGGCTGCAGCAGCTGCTGCGGCTGCAGCAGCCTGGCGTGCAGCTTCTTCCGCTGCGCGGCGCTGTGCCTCCAGCTGTTCAATGACCTGCTGGGTATAGATCAGCCAGTTTGCATATTCTGTTGCAAGACTCTGAGCGTAGGCGATCTCATCGTCACAGTTGGCGGAACTTGCTCTTTTTACCTCGATCTGATACTGAAGTTCTGCCTCCTGCTGTTCAAGAGATGCTTTCATCTCTTCCAGATCGGCTTTCTCGGTTTCATACTGATCCTGCAGATTCTGAACTTCCACGATCGTGTTGGAATAGGTCTCCAGATTGGCTCTGTCCTGCTCATACATTTTCTGCGTGTACTCGGCGCGGTTCAGAAGATCCGAAAGATCCTCAGAATTAAGCAGCATCTGAAACCATGCATCATCTCCGCCGTTTTCGTAGAGGTATTTGATACGCTCCTTCATAGATTCATACTGCTTGTCACAGGCATTCTGAGCCCGTTCAAGGTTCGCGGCGGTTCTCTGGATCTCTTCTTCTTTGGCTGCAATATCATTGTTGGTTACATCGATGACAGCCATAATATTGATCAGGTCAGCGTCCAGAGAAGCGATCTGCTCCTGCAGCTCCCATTTTCTGGCCCACATCTGATCAATGTAATCATAGGTGGCTTCCAGCTGCATACTTGTCCAGGCCTGGTCCTCACGCCATTCCTGTTCTGTCCATGCGCCTGCAGGAACAGTGGCCGAAATACACATTGCTGCCGCAAGTAAAATACTCAAATGTTTTTTGTTCATTCTAATCACCCTCGTATTATAAAATTTCTTCTGTTCGAGTTTCTCTTTCCTGTCCCGAAAAGAAGGCAGGTCAAATTATGGTAATCCTTTTGCCATAACTTTTCCATAATCTTAACACAAAGATGTATTGTTTGCAAGTCTTTTTAAATATTTAGTTTATTGTTTTGTAATATTTGTTCATAACAATGAACCCATCTCCACTCTGAAATCCTCTTTTATGTAGAAACCTGACAAGACTCGGACTATTCTGTGGCACGGAATACATACAGATTTTGCGGTTCAAACTCGTCTCCGCACTCTATCTTGTGACAAAATAAGGACCTGCCAGAAAAGCAGGTCCCTAAAATTGCGGTTTGCTTTGTTACGTTTTTGTTAATAGCCTTAATATTTTTGTCAATTCTGTCAGGCTTCCGTTTTTCTTACTTAAACAGGTCTGCCAGGATCTGAGCAGCGTTCATATTACGGTATCCTTCCGGATCGGCCAGTGTGGCTGTATTCCATCTCAGGTAATTACCGTTGCGGACATAGTTTCCGGAAGAAGTGTGGTAATCATACTTGGTGTAGCCGGGGTATCTGGACATATACTTTTCTGCAAGCGAGATCGCTTCGCTTAAATAGTTGCCTTCCGGCGTAGGCGTACCTGCGATCTGGCAGCCTGCCTGCGGCGTGGAATGAACAATAACGATACTCTTATCACTGCACTGTCCGATAACGATCCAGGTATGTCCGTCATTGTATCCGACATCACCGGCAACCAGCTTGTAATTGGTGCTTGCAAGCATGGACTGTGTAACGATCGTTCCCCAGCCAAGAGCCTTGTAGGAAGATCCAACCTCACCGGAAACTACGGTATATCCATATCCGACTCCCGAAGTGGTATGCATGACCTGATAAGCCGACCAGCCTACGAATCCTGAACAGTCAAGACCTTTGACACGGTTTGTGACACTCAGATCCCTGTAATTATTATAGTTGTAACTGCTGTTATTACTGTCATACCATTCTTTCCAGCGGGGACTTACACCTTTTCTTGTCGAATCCGTCCAGCCGCCGCCCCAGATATACAGAGCCTGGCCGACTGGCTGAAGTGCACCGAGCAGGTAATTCTTGATGGTCTTTCTGCCATCTGTCTGCTGTGTCGTCTGGCCTGCAGATGTTTCCAGTGTCGCGATACCGTTCTGATCAAATTTGTAAGTATCGCCATCGATCACCAGCGTGCAGCTTTTCGCCATCGCTCCGCCGTTGTCGGGATTCATATAATAACGGTTTCCGTTGGATGCTCTGGTCACCCACCCGGTCTTTGCGAAACCTGTCTCCGGATCGAGATAATATAAAGAGCCGCTGTAGGTAAACCAGCCGACCGCCATGGCACCGTCTATGGGAGACTTTTTAAAATAGCGTTTCTTCCCTTCTTCAAAGGTATACCAGCCTCTGACCATCTTTCCGGTGGGTCCTAAATATCTCTTAACACCATTCGGATTTACCACCATCTTATCGGTATACATACGTCCTGAGGTAGTATTGAAGAAATATTTATTATCATAATAAGTCAGCCATCCCTTTTTGGCTATACCGTTTTTCTTCGAAAAATAGAAGGTTTTGTCGTCGATCTTGTAGAAACCGGTTGCCATTATGCCTTTCGAAGTAAAAAAGCGCTTGTTTCCCTGGGAATCCTTCATCCACCCGGTCGCCATCGTACATTTCAGGGGATCACTGTTCTTGTAAAAATAATACTTCGATCCGTTTTTGGTAAGCCAGCCCTTGCACTGCTTGCCGCTCGAATAAAAGTAATAGATTTTCCCTTCAAGTTCCAGAAAGCCGGTATGATAAGAACCGTCTGCCTTTACATAATATGTATATCCGTCGATCGTCCTGAAGCCTGTCGTTGTTAATGCCTCTGCCATGACCGGTGCAGCCATGCGGACCGCTCCCGCTGCAGCCAGGACCATAAAAAAAGCAAACAGCAGCACTTTTATTCTGTTCCGCCAAAATCTGCTACCGTGAATACTACCCATCTTTTCAGCCTCCTGAGAATACAATATTTTAAAAATTTATCTTGCGAACTTATTACGCAGTTGTTTCTTTATTATATCCCAGTCTTAAGATTTCGTCAACACAAAAGAAGCAATCAAAGAAGAATCCGGCGTACTGCCCAAAGGAGATGCCGGATCCTTAACATTTTCAAACCATTCCACCAACAGGGAATGACATATATTTAGTTCTTGTTACATAAAGTATCACAACATATGGGCACGGATATACTCTCCGTCGAAGGAAGACAGATAGGCCGGCGCTATGTCAAAAACTGTTTTACAGCCGGATATGCCTTCCTGGTGAAGTCTGTATGCAGCCCGGGCATAAGCAACGATGACGGATGAAGTGAATTCCGGATTGGAATCCAGCTTCAGACTGTATTCGATCACATGTCTGTGCTCATCTTCCCAGCCCGTACAGCCGCTGCGGATCACAAATCCCCCGTGAGGAATACCGCTGTGATCTCGTTTTAGTTCTTCTTCTGAAATAAAGTGGACCGTGGTATCATAATCTGCAAAATAATTGGGCATGGTTTTGATCTCCTGCTCGATCCGCTCAAGATCAGCCCCTTCCTCTGCAACGACAAAACACTCACGGGTATGTTTCTGACGGGTAGTAAGATCCGGATTTTCTCCTTTCCGGACACTTTCCAGCGCTTCCGGTACCGGAATCGTATATTGTTTTGCGTCCTTTACGCCGTCGATGCGTCTGATGGCATCCGAATGCCCCTGGCTTACACCTTTTCCCCAGAACGTGTAATCCCTGCCTTCGGTCAGGATCACATTCGCATAGAGTCTGTTAAGAGAAAACATCCCCGGGTCCCAGCCGACAGAAATGATCCCTACATGGCCGGAAGCCTTCGCCGCTTTGTCTACGTTCGCAAAATGTTCCGGAATTCTGGCATGAGTATCAAAGCTGTCCACCACATTAAACCACTTTGCGTACTCCGGCGTCTGCTCCGGCAGATCCGTCGCACTTCCGCCGCAGAGAATCAGAACATCGATCTCGTCCTTATGTTTTTCTGCTTCTCCTGCAGCGTATACAAAGGCCCCTTCTGTCAGTATTCTGACCGTCTCCGGAGGTCTTCTGGTAAAAACAGCCTTCAGTTCCATATCCGGATTATGACGAATGGCACATTCGATGCCCCTTCCCAGATTTCCATACCCCATGATTCCTATGCGAATACTCATTTTGATCTTCCTTTCCGCCGATACATTATTGTGCTAACACGCTAAAATACTAACGCCTTCAAATGTAAAAGTCAAGAAATAAATCATGCTTAAATACAGAAGAACATACCTCCGCCGGGACAGCACAAACTGCAGGCCAGATTGGCAAGACAGATATTCATGCACATATTATCATCACTTACAGGCATTCCGCCAAAGGGGCGCTGCCGCTGTTCATACCAGCCGCCCCCGCCGTTTTCCATCCGGTCCAGCAGCATACGGTACTGCATGTTCTGCGGTTCCAGACGGACGGCCTCCTTGATATCACTCAGGGCATTTACATTGTTGCCAAGCCCCATGTTAGCCATGGACCGCAGGTAATACCACTGGCCGTTTCTTCGTGTCAGCGCCTCCAGTACATTCATGGCTTCCTGGTAATGAGCATTCTGAATATAGTTGGCAGCCGCTTGCCGGCGCATGTCTTCCTCATCCTGCCAGGTACTCTGGCCGGAGGTAAATCCTCCGTAACTGCCACCCGTTTCCCTCTCCTTCATGATCTGATCGTAAGCCTGCTGAACTTCTTTAAACTTCTCCTCCGCCTGTGCCTTATTCGGATTATTGATATTGGCATCCGGATGGTATTTACGGCTGAGCCGCCGGTATGCTTTCTTGATATCTTCTTCCGAGGCACTTCTATCTACACCGAGTACTCTGTACGGGTCTAACATCTTCTTTCCCTCTCCCATTCTTTCTGCCGGTCTTTTACTGTTTATTCTCCCGGTCTTTCCGTTCGCGCTCTTTGCTGCGAGCTTTAACGATCATCTCATACCTGCACCAGACGCCGGAATATAAAACATTCCGCAGAATATCCTGGTACTTTATAATGGGAAGATATTCAAATTCCCGACACACTTCTGTCATCATCATGAGCAGAAGATTTTTCACCTTTTCTTCAAAATCCGGCTCTTTTTCCATATCAAAAAGGGGATTATAGTTATTTTTCTTTCTGTCCTTTTCTATATCGTCAAAAGCGTCCAGAATGTAGATAAACTTGCCAAGATAAAAACCCATTTTACGAAGATGAGGCTCCCAGCAGTCTCTTCGGTATGCAAATATTTCCTCCAGGATCTTTCCGAAACAGCCTGCTGCCTGATCAAGGTCTGTTTCATTCCGTTTTTCCATCTTCGATAATTCCTGAAGCCTCTGTTTGATAACCTTCGTTTTTTCCGGATATTGCTCACTTAAGCGTTTTTCCGATTTTTGAAGAAGCGCTGCATAACTTCTTTTCAGGACCTTGTGCTCATCCACCCAGTCGTCCATACACTTATGGTAGGTAAGAAGAACATTCATATCTGACGCATACTCGGTAAGGGCGGTTTTTCGGACCGTCTGGCGGAACACCGGATGGACGGCACACCTCGTTGTCCCTTTCCTGACTTTTGCATCATAGAGGCTCGAAAGCAGCAGAAGTACAAACGTCATATCATAGGACAGGGAAATCTGTCCGGAAATGCCGTATCCTTCCTTTAATTCTCTGCACAGGCCGCAGTAGAAGGATCTGTACAGCTCAAACTCCCTGATCTTCAGTTCCTTTTTATTTGTCACCACATATCCAAACATTTTAGTCTCCCCGGAAACCGTCTAAGAACCGACCGACATCTCTCAGCTGTTTTTTATAAATCTGGTCTGGCACTTCGGACAGCAGATCTCGATACGCCCTTTCCCCCTGGGTGCGCGAATCTTCTGACGGCATCCGGGGCAGGTATAAATATGATATGTTTTCCGCTGCTGCATCATATACTTTTCTTTTTCGAATCTCCTGCGGATACCAGCGGTTTTTTCCAGAAATCTGCGGTTTTCATCCGCCCTCTGTGAAATATTCCGCGAAAACATCCGGAAATAGAAAATCGCCAGTCCCAGGACTCCAAGCATATCCAGCAGGGAGGTGATCCTTCCATACGGCGCAAAAAGCATCGCCAGAACTACAAGCACCAGCGAAACAACAAGCAGACACCGGTTCAGCTGATCTGTCCCGTACCTGCCCTGCATAAATTTTTGTATTTTATCCCTCATCGATGATTTCTCCTTTTCCTTAAGGATCTCTCTGCCGCACTCTTTTTGCAGCGGACAAAATTCCTGATCTTACTCCCTGCCTTGTAGAAAAAATCTTATCTCTCATCCAGCACCTGATAGATATAAAACTTCAGATAGAAGGACTCATCTGCTCCCCACAATACCGGATGATCCGGCCCCTGCGTCCGGGCTTCCACCTGCCGCAGTCGTTTATGCACATTCCGGGCAGCCTGGGCAACTGTTTCGCGGAACAGCTCATCTGTCATGAAATGTGAACAGGAACAGGTAGCAAGAAATCCCCCGTCCCGGATCAGTTTCATGGCACGCAGATTGATCTCCCGGTATCCCTTCACGGCATTTTTAACAGAGTTTCTCGACTTTGTAAAAGCCGGCGGATCAAGAATGACCACATCAAACTTCTCCTCTTCCTCCGCAAGCGCGGGCAAAAGATCAAATACATCCCGGCACACGAAACGCACACGGGTTTCAAGACCATTCAGAGCCGCATTTTTCACCGCCTGCTTCACAGCAAGGTCCGAGGCATCTACCCCGAGTACCGAAGCAGCCCCGGCCTTCCCGGCATTTAATGCGAAAGAACCGGTGTGGGTGAAACAGTCCAGCACTCTGGCATCTTTACAAAGCTTCTGGATCGCAAGACGATTATATTTCTGATCCAGGAAGAATCCCGTCTTCTGGCCGTCTTTGACATCTACCTGATAACGTACTCCGTTTTCTTCTATCTCGACCATCGTGTCAAATTCTTCACCGATAAATCCCTTGCAGAGATCCATTCCTTCCTGCTGGCGGACCCTGGCGTCGCTTCGCTCATAAATCCCCCGGATCCTGATTCCGTCTTCCAGAAGGATCCGTTTTATCAATGCTGCCAGCATTTCTTTATACCGGTCTATTCCAAGACAAAGGGATTGAAATACGAGTATATCCGAGAACTTGTCGATAATCAGTCCAGGCATGAAGTCCGCCTCGCCGAAAACCAGGCGGCAGCTGCGGATATCGACTGTTTTTTTCCGATATTCCCAGGCATCCCGCAGTCTCTTTTCGAAGAACTGTTCATCAATTTCCGGATGCTCGCTTCTCGTCAGGAGACGGACAGCTATTTTGGACTGCATATTGATAAATCCCTTGCCTAACGGATAACCGTCAAAATCGTGGATCAGAACGACATCTCCGTCTACAAAGCTTCCCATGATGGAACCTATCTCATTATCATAAATCCAGGGACCTCCCTTTTTCAGGGAACGTCCTTCGCCTTTTTTCAGCGTCACCACTGCATAACCCATCTGTCCCTGCTCCTTCCTGCCTGTTTTCTTTCGCCTATACTAGCATATATAAAAGCATTTTTCCAGACACACATGCGCTTTTCACAAAAAATTCATGATCACTTCCCGCCGCGGCGCATGACTCTTCACTTTCATGTACCTGCCGCAATGCCCTGCGCACAAAAATGCCCGGAGCCAGAATGGTCCGGGCATTTTGCTGGTATCCGCATGAAGTCATGCAGTATTATATTTATAGAAAACGGCAAAGTTCTCTTTAGCGACAGGTTTTTTCTGTCGTTGACTATAAAATCCGGGTCTGATCAGCCTTCGTAGACATATTCAGAAGTTTCCCAGGTCGTATCATCCGACTCCCAGTTCTCAGAACCGTCCTCAGAGTACCAGGTCTCTCCGCCTTCCGAAGAGGTGTTTTCTGAATAATTGTTTTCAGCATTATATTCGGCATTATATTCGCCATTGCCCTCGGCATTCTGCTCGGCATTCTGCTCTGTACCGGAGGATTCTTCTGTATAGGTTACATCTTCAAAGGTTTGTTCGCCGTACAGCTTCTCAAAGAACTTGAGCGTCTCTTTGAAGAGACTTTCCTTCTCGTCCTGATTGAGGATGGAAAGGATATCTGTCTTCGTTTCTGTTTCTGTGCCGGTTTCCTCTGTCTTCTGGTCCACACCGAAAAGTTCTTTCAGGAACTTATGCATTACGTTCAGCTCTGTGCTGAAGTATTTTTCTGTTCCATCCGGTATAAAATCGCCTGTACCATCGGCAAGAACCTTCAGATATTTTGTATAGATCTTTTTGGAAACTTTTTCAGCTACATCCGGATCGTAGATGACCACTGCAGGTACCCATGTTTCATCGGCTGCTTTGTACATGGATTCTGTGTTTCCTTCAAATTCGCCCTCACAGAAGGCCTTTACTTTTTCATACTGAGACTTTGTCTGCTCGGAAAGTTTTGCTACCAGAGCATCGATCTCTTCCTGGGTCATCTCATCCGAGGCTGCTTCGGACCCGGATGCTCCGGTCTCGGCTCCTTCCGATACGCCCGGTTCCGCTTCTCCTTCAGCGTTTTGTTCTGTACCTGTTTCTGAACCTGTTGTTTCCTCTGTCCATCCGGATGTCTGCTCTACATTAGTCTCCGTAGATGTTTCCGGGAACTCTTCCCACTCACCCGACGGAAGAACCGGAGGCTCCGGAGCCGTGGTCGGATCTCCCCATACATAGTCGTCCCAGTTGTATTCTTCTGCATTTCCTTCGGATGCGTCCGTGCTGCCTTCCGAAGCGGCAGAAACGGATCCGTCTGCACCGGTCTGTGCCGTGGAATCAGGCTCTTCGGTAGAGCTTGTGATGACATCCTCGCCAAGGACACTCTCATCGACCTGCTCAAGAATACTCGGTTCAGCTTCTGCTGCCTGTGCTGTCTGGTCGGGCTCGCCTTCCTCAAACTCTGTGGGTACTACAACAGCGCCTGAGCTGGCTTCGGTACTGGCATCCGTCTGGTTTTCAACGTTCTGCTCGGTCGTCGTCTGCTGGCTGACGGACGGATCAGCGGAAGACTGATTCTCGCTCTGCTGGTTGGAAGAAGCGTTCGAGGACGCATCCTGATTCTGGTTCTGGACATCCGAATTCTCAATATTGATTTCAATATTAACATCAGTCGTCGGGGGAACCGGTGTTGCTGTCGGTTCTGCAGGCTGTCCGGTCGTATTCTGGTTAACATGCTCCAGCGTTTCTTTTACATCCTCATATTTGTAACCCTGCTGAGAGATCTCTTCCATCAGAGCAACGATCAGTTCGACCTGCTCCGCATTGATCTCCACATTGTTTTCATGAACTACATTATTGACAATGTTCTTGATCTCGCTGGTATTGGTTACATTATTCTGGATAACTTCCATCTTCGACTGGTTAACGACTGTCGTTGCCTGATTGGTACCGACCTGATCCGCCAGATTTCCGGTTACAACGATCTCTTCGGTAGCGATCTGCTTCTTGGTCTCGTCCAGTTTCTTGCCGCTGGCTACCTCGTAGGCCATCTGAATACCGGTCAGCGCACCTGTTCCGGATACTTCAAAGGGGCAGGCCGCAATAACTTCACAGTTCTTAACACCGGAAGTGGAAAGTGTACTGGCGATCATATTGCCGGTGACCCAGTTAAGATTGGCCGTACGTACCTTGATACCGCCGGATGTGGTAGGTTTTACATAGGCGCAGCTCACGGTTCTGGTTCCGATGACCCAGGACGGAACGATCCCGTCCAGATGTCTGTGCTCATCCGCATTGGTAATATAGAGGATCTGCACTTCATCCGGATTTGTATTAAAATACTTCATCATCGTAGTTTTCTGGGCATCCGACAGGTCTGCGCCCAGCGTAACTACCTTCATTCCATCTGCAAATGCCGGAAAAGCACCTGCCATTGTCATGCACAGCCCCAGAATGGCGGCAGCAGCAAATGTTCTCTTCTTCATGACTTTTCATACTCCTTTTTCATTGTCGAATTACCGGGTTTCTGTTATTAATGTAGCATGTTAAAAATTGTATCTGTAATCTCGATTATTCGATTCGTTTTCACAGGTATTCACATTACCCCAGATGGAATATCTTAATGAGAAGGATCCAGCTGAGTCCGTAGTAGGAGACCACCGCTACAAGGTCATTGACCGTTGTGATCAGCGGTCCGGAAGCAACGGCAGGGTCTACATTGATTTTTTTAAAGAACAGCGGGATCAGCGTCCCTACCGCGCTCGAAATGATCATGGCAAGAAGCATTGATACTCCAATACATCCCGAAACAAGATAGGCAAACATCAGCGTTCTGCCCTTCATAAGGAAAATGTAAAGTCCCAGGAAAGCAAAGGAAACGCTTCCCAGAATGAGACCGTTCATAAAACCTACACGGATCTCTTTTCCCACAAGACCGAACTTCTGTTTTGTAGTCAGCGTTTCGTCCATCAGCACACGGATCGTCACAGCCAGAGACTGGGTACCCGCGTTACCTGCCATATCCAGGATCAGCGACTGGAAGCACATGATCAGGGTCAGCTGGGAAACGACTCCTTCAAACACGCCTACGACTGTGGATACCAGCATGCCGAGGAATAAAAGAACGATCAGCCAGGGAAGCCTCTTTTTCATACTTTCCTTTAATGGTTCCTTTAAATCTTCCTCTGCGGTCAGACCGGCCAGCCTTGCATAATCCTCTCCCATGGCATCGTCAACGACTTCGATGATGCTCTGGGATGTGATGACGCCCAGCATATGATTATTATTATCCAGCACAGGAATAGAGTCTTCTGAATAATCCTTCAGCTTTTCAATACATTCATCGATGATCTCTGTACCGTATACATAGGGATAGGAGGTCATGATCAGCGATTCCAGCTCTGTATTCCTTCTGGCAATGATCAGCTCTTTCAGATCGATGGCGCCGTAAAAAGCACCTGTATCGTCTACAACAAAAATCGTGGAAATATTATCATTTTCGGAAGCCTGGCTGATCAGCTCGCTCATAGCTTCCTTGATCGTCAGATTCTCCCGGATAAGGATATAATTTGTCGTCATCCGGCTTCCGATCTCGTCTTCATCGAAGGAAGCCACCAGACGAAGATCCTTTCTGGCCTCCTCGTCCATCAGATCGATCAGAAGAGTTCTCCTCTCTCTCTCGATCTCACGCAGAACTACGACTGCCACGTCGGATTCCATGCCCGACAGGATGGCTGCCGCCTTCTTGACATCCATTTCGGAAAGATACCTGGCTGCCTGATCCTCATCCAGATACTCAAAAATATCCGATAATGCAGTCATCCCGAGAACGATATAAAGTTTTTTCCGTTCGGTAACTGTCAGCTGCGGAAGAACCTCGGCTACGTCATTTTCATGATAATCACTCAGCTGCTCCCGCATCATTTTCGGCGTTGCGTTTCCGCGAATGATCTCACGGATATTGGCCTGGTAATCCGGCCGCTTTGTGCTTTGATCCTCTTCCGTCAAAACCTCCTGCTCTACGCGTTCCTCATCCATCT
>CACZPF010000206.1 GCA_902782975.1 uncultured Lachnospiraceae bacterium | reverse complement strand
GTGCGGCATGCATTGCGTAGGATGCCCTTCTTCCATCGGAGAGTCTCTGGAGGAAGCATGCATGGTCCATGGTCTTGATTCCGATGCTGTGATGAAGGAAATTCAGAACTATCTGGCTTCCAAATCTCAGCAGGCAGAAGCATAAGAGGACCATCTGGCCTGGCATCCTGAAGGATCACCTGAAGCGGTCGTCCGGACGGATCATCTATTTGAAAAATGCATATCGGCACATGAAAAGGACTGCCGCCCGATCTGGATCGTGCGGCAGTCCTTTTATGCTTTATCGTAAGAGTTTATGACAGATAATGACGAGCTTCCCGGCTGATATTGAATGCAGCGGGTCTGCCGTTCAGGTGCCGTTCAGGTGCTTCCGGCTTTGATGCCCAGCCGGTCGTAGAGGGTGACGGCGTCCTCCACATGCTGTGCCTCTCCGTTTTCGCCCGGCGCGCCGCTGGTCACAAGAATATATTCTCTGCCCGCGATCTCGGCAAAGCTTGCCAGACACTGGCCGGCATCGGCGGTATATCCGGTTTTGCCCCCGAGAATATGTCCGCCGGTGACATAAGGATCCGGCAGATTCCGGAAAAGTGTACTGTAAAACGTGATACCGTCCGGATGAATGTTCGTGCCGGGTGTGGAGTGCCAGCTGCTGCAGATCATCTCGCGGAAAGTATCATTTCGGATACAGTATTTAAGCAGGATCGCCATATCGTAGACGGTACTGACATGCTCCGGATCGTTGAGTCCGGTGGTGTTACAGAAATGTGTGTGCTCCAGTCCGAGGTGTAAAGCCTTATCATTCATCATTTCTGCGAATGCGTCCTCCGAACCTGCGATGTCCCTGGCAAGGGCGATGCAGCATTCTGCACCGGAAGGCAGAAGAGCACCATAGATCAGGTCTCGGGCTTTTACAGTTTCGCCGGGTTCAAAGCCTGCTCTCGTAGCATCCGCGGCATACAGGTCCGGAAATATATCTGCGTCTAAGGTGATTTCATGGTCCAGACTGTCCAGCTTTTCGAGAGCCAGGATGGCTGTCATCATCTTGGTGAGAGAAGCCGGATAAACAGGCTCTTTGCTGTTGATCTCTCCAATCACCTTGCCGCCCCGGGCGCTGATGAGGACCGCATGGCTGCTGTGGATCCCGGAAAGATCCATCTCGCGTACGGCCGGAGTGGACAGTGTCAGCAGAAAATCTTTTACGCCCCGGTTCCATCCGATGATGAGTACAAGGACCAGTACCGCCAGCAGATGTAAAACAATGCAGAGTGCCAGCACGGACCTGCTGTGCCTGGGAACGGTCTGCGTCCGTTTCTTTTGATTTCCCCTCTTTTTATAAGCTGTCAAAATAAATCTCCCCTTTCTTCTATTTTATCCCCATATGTTTTTCTTGGCAAGCCCCGGTTTCCCTGTTAGAATAAAAGAAGACGCAGGGGTTTTATCATTTCCTGATATACAAGAGGCCGATTAATTGACGCAGGGAATATCGCAATTACGTGCCATATACTTCATAATACGAGGAGGCTGCAGAAAAATGCATTATGATTATCTGATCGTCGGGGCCGGGCTTTACGGTGCAGTGTTTGCCTGTGAAGCACAGAAGGCCGGAAAAAAAGTGCTTGTTATTGACAAACGCGGCACCATCGCCGGCAATGTCTATACAGAGAAGATCGAAGGAATCAATGTCCATATTTATGGAGCACACATATTCCACACCAACAATAAACAGGTATGGGATTATGTAAATCAATTTGCTGTGTTCAACCGTTTTACCAATTCTCCGGTGGCCAATTATAAGGGAGAACTGTATTCTCTGCCCTTTAACATGTATACCTTTAATAAAATGTGGGGTGTGGTCACGCCGGTGGAAGCAGCAGCCAAAATTGAAGAACAGCGGAAAGCGGCCGGTATCAAAGAACCCAAAAATCTGGAGGAACAGGCCATCAGTCTTGTGGGAACGGACATTTATGAAAAACTGATCAGAGGCTACACCCGGAAGCAGTGGGGACGTCCCTGCAGCGAGCTGCCGGCATTTATTATCCGGCGGCTTCCGGTCCGGCTGACCTTTGACAATAATTACTTTAATGCTCTGTATCAGGGAATCCCGGTGGGCGGCTATACCGCCATGGTTCAAAATATGCTGGGGGATGCGCCTGTTATGCTGAATACAGATTATCTGAAGGACAAAGAACATCTGGATTCTCTGGCAGATAAGGTTCTGTATACGGGTCCTGTCGATGCATATTTTGATTACAGTCTGGGGACACTGGAATACCGGTCTGTGCGGTTCGAAAATGAGATTCTGGATATCCCCAATTTCCAGGGAAATGCGGCGGTCAATTATACGGATGAGGAGACGCCCTGGACGAGGATCATTGAGCATAAGTGGTTTGAATTTGGAAAGGCAGAGGATGGATCTGACCTTCCAAAGACTGTGATCAGCCGTGAATACAGTTCAGAATGGAAAAAAGGCGACGAACCCTACTATCCCGTGAACGACGAAAAGAACTCAGCTCTTTATGCAGAATACAAAGACCTGGCACAGGCAGAGCAGAAAGTAATTTTCGGCGGAAGACTGGGAGAATACAAGTATTATGATATGGATGCGGTGATCGCCGCAGCACTTGAATTGTGCCGGAGGGAGCTTTCCTGAAAGGAAGGAACCGGCAGAAGCGGCATTTATAGAAGAGACATCATTGGGCTGGAGGCAGATTTTGAACCGTAATATTGTAAAGCAGGCTTTTTTTAAATCTCTGCCGGTGCTGGCAGGATACGTTGTTCTGGGAACAGGATTCGGTATTTTACTGAGAACCGCCGGGTTTGGAGGCTGGTGGGCATTTTTTATGAGCCTGCTGATCTATGCCGGTTCCATGCAGTATGTGGGAGTCGGTCT
>CACZPF010000205.1 GCA_902782975.1 uncultured Lachnospiraceae bacterium | reverse complement strand
CGATCACAAATCCATGTTTGTCTTTAAACAATTCAAATCGTCCGTCAGCATGTTTGAGGACAGGGTATTCATGACCCGCATTGGCCGCTGTCAGACGTCCCGTAGATAATTCCAGTATGCCCAGCCAGACAGTGACAAACATCTCCGCCTCGTTGTTCGAGCAGATCGCCTCATTGGCACGGGTCAGGATCTCGGCCGGAGAATTGCCCATCATTGCCAGACTCTGCAGAATGATCTTCGATGCCATCATGAACAGTGCCGCCGGCACCCCTTTTCCGGATACATCCGCCATCACCATGCAAAGATGATCTTCATCGATCAGGAAATAATCATAGAAGTCTCCGCCGACTTCTTTGGCAGGATCCATGCTGCCAATGATATCGAAGTCGGTACGGTCAGGAAAAGCAGGTACGATATGCGGGATCATGGCTGCCTGGATCTGCGTCGCCAGGGTAAGCTCCGTTCCGATACGCTCCTTTTCGGCCGTTACCCTCCGAATGGTATCCATATAAACGACTGTCTTATGTGAAATGGAGGCGAAGGACTGTGCCAGTTCTTCTATTTCGTCGCCTGTACGGTAGGCATCTTCCATTTTAAATTCAAGATTATCCTCGGCAAGCTGTGAAATACGCTTCGTGATCAGATTCAGCGGTTTCACGATCCGTTTGCCAAGCATGATCGCTCCGGCCAGCGTCGCCAGCGTCGCTGTGATCATCATCACCAGGGCCGTCAGCCTCGATTTTCCAGTTTTATCACGATATACCAGTGCTGCCTCCTGCTGTATCTCCGCCATGCGTTCCTGCAGCAGGACTGCCGACTGTTCCGCTGTTTCTTTACTGTATGCCAGAAGAAGGAGCCACCCCGGGGTTTCTATGGCGGATGCTGTCACATAGTACTCTCCGTCTCCCAGATCCCCCAGCAGTACATCCGGTACATCTCCGTTGATCCCCTCATTCACGATCTGTGAGAGCACCGCATTCCGGGACTCCCGCAGGTCTGCCTCAGGATCCGTCTCATCGATCGGGAATTCTTCTGCCTGCGGAATATGTATGACATGCCCGGCGGAACTCACCATCAGCTGGAATTCACCTTCTATAGTGTTGGATTTCATGACTTCCTGGATCTCGTCCAGAAAAAGGTCCGCACCGGCTACAGCAACAAGGCTTCCGTCCGTCCCATACACAGGGACTGCACACTCGATACAGTACACACCGGTATTGGCATCTTCTTCGCCTTCGGTAAAGATCATTTTGCCGGCTTCCGCCGCCTGCTGATACCATCCGCGCTTACGAGGATCATACGGACGTATCCTGCCATCCTCATACCAGCTGCCTGCCGTTGCGCTCACATAAAAGTGCACTCCTTCCGGCAGAGCGATATAAGCATTCGCTGCGTTACAGGACTGGCAGAGAGATATCATAATATCCGAAAGGTTGGCGATCAGGCCGAGATGCGCAGCCACCTGCGGGTCTGCATCACTTACTCCTTCGGCATAGATCACCCTGGCCGTCCATGTTCCGTCATCCTCCGGGTCGGGCTCGGCATAAGGCCTGCGGGGATAATTTTCAGGGTGAGCGAACAGTTCTTCTGTACACTCCGCAATGAAAGATACCCGGTCGGCCACTGCATCGAACATCTCATCCGTGATCCGGGCCTCTGCATTGTTGGTCCGCTGAAGGTTTTTCGCAAATGCGTCGTTCATCACGGCTGCCGTGATCTCCCCGATCGCATCCTGCTGCTGTTCGCCGGACTGGGCTGCCAGATCAGAAAGCATCCTGCTGTGATACATGTATACCATAAGATTGACAGCAGTAACCAGAAGAATCGTAACCAGGATCAGGTTGAAAATCTTGTTCTGAATTCCACCGATCACAATATTTTTGAATCTCTTCAAATACATCCCCCCTTTACAGGAGACTGCCCTTCTTTACAGGCATCATAAAAATCATCCTGAGTCAAAAATCTACGCTCAGATTATAGACCAGATCAGATATTCTCAAGTGCTTTTTTAATCTCATCGATCATGGATGCATATTCTTCGTCTGATAAGAATACCTTTCCGGGATTCATCTGGAAAATGCCGCCCCACTCGTCACCATCCTTATATTTAGGGACAAGATGCATATGAAGATGACAGCCTGTATCTCCGTAAGCGCCATAGTTCAGTTTATCCGGATGGAACACAGCATGGATCGCTTTGGCCGCCTTTGTCACATCGGCAAAAAAACGGTTTCTGTTTTCTTCCGAAATATCCACGATCTCGCTTACATGATCCTGATAAGCCACGATGCATCTGCCCCGCTTGCTCTGCTCTTTAAAAAGAATCAGCTGGCTTACGTCCAGGTCACAGATCTTGATCCCGAACTTTGCCAGAAGTTCTCCGCCCTGGCAGTATCCACAATTATCGCCTTTGATCGTCGTGTTCATTTTTAATCCTCCTT
>CACZPF010000204.1 GCA_902782975.1 uncultured Lachnospiraceae bacterium | reverse complement strand
GATTCCCATCACAGATCCGACTTCCCACTCCAGATGCTTAATGGCGCTTCCCTCTTCCATCCAGTAAGCGGGAACCCATTTGATATCGCCTTCCACGGCATCGTCCATGGTGATCTCTTCGCCGGCGCCTGTCACGGTAAATGGATAATATTTGCCGGGACGAAGTTCTAATTCTTTTTCAAGTCCTGTGATCTTGGAATCTTCAATCTTCGATTCCTTAGGCTCTCTGGTCGGGGCCACCGTCGGTGTGGGAGAAACTTCAGGAATCTCTTCGATAACGGTATTGATCAGTACAAGGATCTGGCCGTCAGCTACATCGACATAATTGTTCGTTGTTACAGTTGTTGCCTTGGTAAGCTTCTCACTGCTGCTGCCCAGAATGGCATAGCCGCCGTTTTTGGAGGAATCGACCCGTTTGACATTATAGGTTCCGGCCGGAATGTGAAGTCCGACTTTAAACGAACCAGTCTGCTCAGTATCGACCGTCGGACGCTCGGAGATCGGGATCGCATAAGCATCTGCGATACGAAGATAATTATCTTCAGCAACGGTAATAATCGCATTATATTCGAAGCTCTGGCTCTTTACAGAAGTCTTTCCTGCAGAATCAGCAGTCTCTGCATAAGCACCGCTCTTGCCGGAGGTCTTTGCAAACAGAATATATTCACCGGCAGGAAGATCCTTTCCGACCAGATACTGACCTTCCTCATAAGTCGTATTGCGGACGATCGGGGTAGGTGTCGGAGCGGGAGTATTCGTGATCGTCGGTGTGATCGTTATTCCCGTGGGTACAGGAGTTACTGTAGGTGTAGGTGTCGGTTCAGGAACGTCACCGTCTGTAGAAGTAGAAAGCTGACCGGATACTTCCTGGGTCAGATTTTCATCTGCCTCTGCAGCCTGAACTTCTTCCGTTTCTTCCTCAGGTTCACTGGAAGACTGAGTCTCCTCTTTGGTTTCTTCAGTAAGCGCATCTGCTGTGACATTTTCTATTTCGAAGGTCTCATTCTCGGTTTCTTCACCAGAGGCAGGCTGTGCCTGCTCTTCAACAACAGCTGGTGTCTCTTCCGGTGCCTGTTCCTCAGCAGCTGCCTGAACTTCTTCCTGAGCCTGTTCTTCAACTGCAGCCGGGGTTTCTTCCGGCGCCTGCTCTTCAACTTCTTCCTGAACTTCTTCAGACACCTGTTCCTCAGTTTCCTCCTGAGCTGCTGCCGGTGTCTGCTCTTCAACTGCAGCCGTTGTTTCTTCCGGTGTCTGCTCTTCAGCAGCTGCCGGTGTTTCTTCCGGTGCCTGCTCTTCAGCTGCTTCCTGAACTTCTTCCTGTACCGGTTCCTGGCCGGGTCTTAATGAAGTATCCAGGATCGCCGCCTTTTTGGTGGAAAGATTGTTAAAATGATCTTTGATCAGCACATAAAGAACAGGATTTACCTCTGTCACATTGTCAAGATATACGGTAAACGGAACACCGGCTGTGACCGGCACACCGTCTTCATTTACTTCGAAAAGCGGAACATCGCCGCCGTATTCTCCGGTACCCGCATAATACCAGCCATCCACATTGGATACACAGGTAATGGATACAGAATTCTCACCTGTCCAGTCCGGACCGCTTACACGATCAAGTTCCGGTGCGACCTGCTCGTAGTCGATGTTTCCGTCTGCATTGATGGTCTCTTCCTAGTTATCATAAGATACATAATTCAGGACATCCACCATGGTCATCGCTGCTGCATTCGGGCCGATCTGAACGACCGGGCTTCCGGGCGCCGCGTCTACTACATGAACTCCTACCGAAGCACCTGACTGAAAGCTCCCGTCTACGATCAGCCGGGAAGGGGTACCGTCAAGAGCGATGTTGTTCTCAACGGAATCATCGTCAAGTGCGGTATTGTCTGCAACATAGACATCTCCTTCGACAGAGATCAGGCTGTCCGTATAGACAGCACCGCCTTCTGATGCGGAGTTGCCGGTAATCGAACCGCCCAGCAGGATAACGGAACCTTCGCTGTAGATGGCACCGCCGCGGGATGTATTTTTGTTGTTCACCAGAGATGCACTGGAATCCATGCCGAAGATGGCATTGGCAGCTACACGAATGATGGAGCCTTCTGCACTGCCTTCATCCAGATCACCACTTACCGTGATATGGCCGGATGCCTGCGAAGAAGTCTCGGCATTCTGGAAACTGAAGACACCTTCAACATTGAACATATTTTCCTTGAATCCTTCAGCACGGTAGATCATCACTTCCGGGAGATTGGTCACAAGGCAGATCTTCTTTCCGGCAGCGATCTCAACAGTTTTGGAGAGCGCGATATCTGCCGTAATGACAATACTGGTCGTCTCCCCGTCCGGAGCTGCGGCAATGGCTGCTTCAAGTTCTTCTTCCGTGGAAGCGATCCGGCTGCCGACAGAGGCTGCCTTTTCTTCGGAGTCTGTATCTTTGGACTCCTCTGCAGTCTGCTGTTCCTGGTCTGCAGCGGATGTCTGGTTTTCTGACGGAGCAGGGATCTGCCCCTGTCCTTCGGGCTCTGTGTAAGTTATGTTTTCTGATGCAGAAGCATTTTCAGCGGAATCATCCTCATTTCCGGACAGATCCGCAACTTCTTCTGTCTGCATAGTTTCAGAAGCCTGCTCAATTGTCTCGTCAGGCTGCGTACTTTCCTGAACCGGCAGTTCAGGCTGTGCTTCAGTAGTGGTCTCTTCAGCAGCGTTTTCGATTGTTGCAGAAGCGTTGTCCTGCCCGGCGCCTTCGTCTGACATATCAAGCGACATGTCCTCCCCGGATTCGGAAGCGCCCACAACTGCAGCATCTTCTGCAGCAAGTGGAACAGGACTTGTTCCCACGGTGATTGCCCCCGCCAGGACCATGGCAAACAATTGTTTTCTTCTCATAGTATTTCCTCCTGTGAAGCAGTAAAGGCATACTGCCCCCTTAGTATCGAACCAAATTTTATTATAGCACTCCTCGAATAAAAATGCAAATTATGTAAACACTTTTTTGTATTTTTTCTCGCATTTTTAAAGATTTAGTAAAAAATCCTTCAGGGTCTTACCTGACCGTTCCCGTAAATTATGTATTTTGTCGTAGTCAGAGCAAGAAGTCCCATCGGTCCGCGTGCATGAAGCTTCTGTGTGCTGATCCCTATTTCTGCGCCAAAGCCGAATTCGTTTCCGTCGGTAAAGCGGGTAGAGGCATTTACGTATACGGCCGCAGCGTCCACTTCATTCAGAAACCGCTGGGCATTCGAATAATCGTTAGTGATGATCGCTTCGGAATGGCCTGTATTATAACGGTTTATATGGGTGATCGCCTCATCGATCCCGGAGACGACTTTTAAAGAGACGATGTAATCCAGATACTCCCTGCCCCAGTCTTCTTCCACTGCGGGTACGGCACCGGGCATGAGAGCAAGTCCTTCCTGGTCCGCCCGGATCTCGACATTCTTCTCTTTCAGCTTTTCCGCCAGAACGGGGAGGAACCGCTCTTTGACCTTTTCGTGAATGAGAATGGATTCGCAGGCATTGCAGACGCCGACACGCTGCGTTTTGGCGTTCATAATGATCGAAACAGCCATGGAAAGATCGGCTGTCTCATCGACATAGATATGACAGTTTCCTGTACCGGTCTCGATCACAG
This sequence comes from uncultured Lachnospiraceae bacterium, assembly GCA_902782975.1. Lineage (GTDB taxonomy): Bacteria > Bacillota > Clostridia > Lachnospirales > Lachnospiraceae > Blautia_A. Next base: position 2,510 of record CACZPF010000204.1, on the reverse strand, counting down.
GAATCGTACTGTTCCTGACGACTGCCCGGATCAGCCCTGCGCCGCCCCGGGGGATCAGTACATCCACATATTGATCCAGCTTCATAAATCGTTCTGCTGTCTCACGGCTTGTATCCTCGATCAGCTGAAGGGCATTTTCGGGAACGGAAGCTTTTCGGAGGGCATCTCTCAGGCACTCCACGATAACCATGTTGGAATGAATGGCATCACTGCCTCCCTTCAGGATCACCGCGTTTCCCGTTTTAAAACAGAGCGCAAAGGCATCAGATGTCACATTCGGCCGGGCTTCGTAAATGATCCCGATCACGCCGAGCGGGACTCTCTTCTGTCCGATCAGAAGGCCGTTCGGGCGTTTCTTCATGGAGATCACTTCTCCGATAGGATCTTCCAGCTGTTCGACCTGCAAAAGACCGTCCGCCATGCCTTCGATCCGTTCTCTGGTCAGCATCAGGCGGTCGACAAGACCGGGAGACATCTGGTTATTCCTGGCATTTTCTACGTCCTCAGCATTGGCTGCCAGGATTTTGTCTGTCCACTGGATCAGATTTTCGGCTGAAAGATGAAGCGCTTTGTTTTTTTGATCAGAAGAAAGCTTCTGAACCTGATAGGATGCTTCCTTTGCCTGCTGTCCCAATATTTCGAGTATGTCTGTCATCTGTAAAACCTCTCCTCTCTTTCAACACGACGGATAAATGATCTCCTCGTCCGTTACCAGCATCTGCGGATCGATATCTGTTTCTTCCCATGGAATACGGTCAAAAACCTGGAAGGAAAATGCGATCGCTATGCGTGTAAGATCAGTAAACTGAGATAAATACCGGTCATAGAACCCGCCGCCGTAGCCGATCCGGTGCAGGCTGCGGTCAAAGGCGACACCCGGCATGATCATGAGTCCGCCCTCCCCATCGGCCGGAACGCCGCCCTGCGGTTCCGGAATGCCCATGGTTCCGGGCTTCAGTTCATCAAGGGAATGAATTTTATAAAAAACCATCTTCCGTCCTTCGATCCTCGGAAGCGCGGCTTCTTTCCCGTCCGCCAGGGCTTTTTGTACCAGGAGGGATGTTCCTGCCTCGTGCCTAATGTCAGCATAGGCAAGCAGAAGGCGGCAGCGCTTATATTCCTCCAGGGAAAGGATCCTGTTCTGGATGATCAGGCTCCTCTTCTGAACTTCTTCATCGGTCATCTGCCGCCTCATGGAAAGGATCTGCCGCCTAATTTCCTTTTTGTCTGTCATATTTTTCACCAAGATTGACGATCGTACCGTCCTTTTCCACAATATCGATCTGATCCAGCTGCGAACGGATGTTCATACGAATGGCAGCAATATATTCTCTTCTAAGCAGAGCCTGCTCCTGTTTTTCCGCTTCCGTCAGGCCTTCCGCCTTGGATTTGTGATAAAGTTCGTTGATTCTTGCAATGGCTGCTTCGTTCATATATATCCTCCGGGGGCGCCACCCTGCCAGTGCCGCCCGATTATTGTTCATCGTTTCTCATATTACAACATTTTATGCGGTTCGTCTATCCTTTTCGTTCGACAAATTTCGCACGAACAAAGAATAGAGGGACGGTGCCCTTCCGGACGCACCGTCCCTTCTGAAATGATTTTTCAATTGAAATGGTTTTCAATTCGGGATAAAGCCCTGTTTATCTGGTAATGCCGAGGGCATCCAGTACTGTTCTCTGGCGCTCTTCCATGACAGAGGCATCTTCTTCCGTCATATGATCATATCCCAGAAGATGAAGCATACTGTGCGCGATCAGAAAGGCAAACTCCCGCTCAATACTGTGCCCGTATTCTTCCGACTGTGAAAGGACATGATCGGCCGATATCATAATATCTCCCAGCATCACATGGCCGGTATCATAGTCAAAAAAGGATTCCTCCTCCTCGGCAAGGATATCGTACTGTCTGGGTTCCTCAAAGGGAATCGCGGGGAACGAAAGCACATCAGTCGAGCGGTCGATCTGCCTGTACTCGGTGTTGATCTCTTTGATCTCCTCATCATCTGTGACAACTACATTCACCTCTGCCTGAAATGGAAATTCTTCCATTTCCAGGACTTTGGCACCTACAAGAACAGCCAGCTCCTGACAGTTGAGCGGCAGTTCCTTCCTGCTTTCAAATTCGACATGAAACTCCATGTATCCTGTTATGACCTCCTGGCATGCTCATGACGGCCGGAGGAAGATCTTCCGGTGTCCCGCGCATATGTTTTTTCCTGATATTTATCGTTATATCTGTTATCCGCATCTTTTCTGCGGCTCTGTTTTTTTTCAAAATCTTCATACGCCTGTACGATCTGCTGAACCAGCGGATGGCGGACAACGTCCTTGCTGGTCAGTTCGCAGAAGCCGATATCATCGATCTTTTTGAGCACCTTCATAGCGACGTCCAGACCGGAAACGGCATCCTTGGGAAGGTCTTTCTGCGATGCGTCGCCGGTCACCACTACCTTGGAGCCGAAGCCGATACGGGTCAGGAACATCTTCATCTGGGCAGGAGTCGTATT
>CACZPF010000203.1 GCA_902782975.1 uncultured Lachnospiraceae bacterium | reverse complement strand
TCGGATGCCAGCTCGTCAAATACCGTTTCTTCTAATCCCGCATGGGAGATTCCTTCATCGTAAATCTCTTCATCCGGGATTTCCTCATCCGAGATTTCCTCATCCGAAAATTCCTCATCGGAGATTTCTTTATCTGTGACCTCTTTATCTGTGACCTCTTTATCTGTGAACTCTTCATCTGTGATCTCTTCGTCAGAGGTCTCCTTGTCTGTGGTCTCTTCTGCTGTCTCTTCTTTTAAAGTTCCGTCTTCGTTATACCGGGCTGCTTCTTCCGCAGTTCTGCATACGGGAATGCTTAAAACCGTCAGACTTCCTGTGAAGCCTTTTTCCGGAATACCGGCAATGGTAAGCCTGATCCGTGAATCCAGATCTGCTTCCGTAAGTGTACAGACTGCCTGGCGGCCGAGTTCTGTCGTTTTGTCCCCCGTGATCGATTCCCAGAGAAAGTTTACGCAGTCATCCGCAACACCCTGGGGCAGTACTTTCTCATAATCTGCACTGATCGCGGAATTGATAATTACAGGACCTTTTATTTTCAGCTCTCCCGAAAGGCTTACAGCCTGTACGGCGGGCACTTCCTGGACAGATTCGGCCTGTTCACCCGCATAATTCTCCGGCAGTGCTTCCCCAAACGCTGCGGCGGGACAGGCTGCAATGACAGTTGCCGCTGTAAGTGCCACTGCAATCCATTGTCTCATTTTCATCTCTATTCCTCCTTGCGCTTTTACAACCATTCATCTTTTTTGTTTATTCTAGTCTTCAGTTGAAAAGCGGTTGTAATCTGAATTTTCCTGCCGGCTGTTTTTCGGGGAAAGCTCATGTTGATAAGGCTATAAGCAGATATTCCACATTTCGTTATTCATCTGTAAACGCATGCTTTTCAGCTGTTTATATCTGACCATACAGATACCGGTCTGGCTGTTTACGTTTCTCCAAACCATTCGGAATTCCCGCCCAGCGGACTCTCCCGGCACTAAGTGCCTGAATTTCTCATCCTTCCACGATCAGATACTTTCCATCTGGAAGCGGAAACACTTCTGCCGCCTCTTCCAGTTCTTTCAGCGACATTCCAGTCACGTCGGCACCCAATTCATCCAGATATTTTCTTACACCCTTTATGTTATCGACAACCACTGCCATACTATCTTCCAGGAAAGCCTCTGCTTCTTCATAAGTATCTGCTACCGGTTCGTCAAAAAGCTGTCCCTGATTTTTCAGAAAAGTCTCTATACAAACTTTTGAATACATCATTTCAAACTTCTCCTCTTTTGTCTCCTGTATTATCCAGGTAATTGCGAAACTCTCTGCATCGATTGAATTGTATGAATCATTATCTGTATAATTATCTGTATAATTATCTGTATTATTATCTGTATTATTATCTGTATTCTTTTTCAGTACGTTTCTGTCACACCATCTTTTTCAGATCCGGAGGGGTTTCAGCAAGCAGAACCGCTCCGGCCTCTCTCAGCTCTTCTTCTGTCCGGAATCCCCAGAGAGCTCCGACTGTCCGCATGCCGGCCGAAAGCCCGGTCCGGATATCGGTGGCCGTATCGCCGACATAGAGACATTCTTCCGGTTTCACGTGGAATTCTCCGGCGATCAGCAGGGCTCCCTGAGGGGAAGGTTTGCGCTCGATCTCCGGCTTCTGCCCGAGAATGCAGTCAAACACATTTCCGTAAAGTGCATGGACTACCTTCCGGGCTGCTTTATCCGGTTTATTGGTGCAGACTGCCAGAAACAGGTTCCTTTTTTTCATCCATGCAAGGGTTTCCGGCATTTCCTTATAGGCTGCCACCTGATACAGCGGATCTTCGTTGAACAGTTTCCGGTACATGGTCTCCGCTTCCTCGAAGTGAAGAAGGCCGGGATCTCCGGCATCTCTCAGGCAGCGCTGGATCAGAACCGATGCGCCTTCTCCGCTGTAATACTTAAAGTTCTCATCCGGAAGTTCTTTCAGTCCAAGAGAACGCATCACCTGATTGGCGACGTGGGACATGGAGCAGACGGTATCTGCCAGCGTCCCGTCCAGATCAAAAATACATGCTTTTATCATAGATCCATTTTCTCCATTTCATAGAGCAGCCGGGGAACGGGAAGTCCTACCACATTGTTGTAATCTCCCCGTATACCCTTCACATAGATTCCCCATTTTCCCTGTATTCCGTAACTGCCCGCCTTGTCCATCGGTTCTCCGGTGCTTACGTAGGCGCGGATTTTTTCTTCTGAAACGGGATAGAATTCCACATCGGTCCTCTCGTGAAAAGAACGGACCCTGAAGTCTGTTTCCTTTCCTGCTATCAAAGTAACACCGGTATACACCTGATGGACCCGGCCCTGAAGAGAAAGAAGCGTCCGTACAGCCTCCTCCTCATTCTTCGGTTTGCCCAGGATCTTATGATCCATCGCGACGATGGTATCCGCACCGATGATGAGAAATTCTTTTTCGGGTTCCTCTATAAATTTCCGCTGCTTTATCTCGTATGCCTTCTGATAAGAGAGCTCCTCTACAATTTCTGACGGTTCCGTCCGGGTGATCACTTCTTTCCCTCCTGCGGGAAGGACCTGAAAACAGAATCCTGCCTTTTCCAGCAGCTCTTTTCTTCTGGGGGAAGCAGATGCAAGTATAATTTCCATAAATCACATACCTTTCTTCTAATCTGATCAGTGTTCTGTCCTCTGCGTAAACGAGGCCTGTACCAGACAGCAGACAGTATAATGCTTCCTGTTCTCAGGTGCAACATATTTTTTCGAATTTGCTGTTGACATTCATGAATCCTTATGTTAATATATTCAACTGTGAGCGGCAATCCCGCAAGCGCCAATGCTACTATGGCTCAGTCGGTAGAGCGCATCCTTGGTAAGGATGAGGTCACCGGTTCGATTCCGGTTAGTAGCTCACATACCCCCGTACATTGCTGCGGGGGTTTTTGTTATCATAGATTTCAGGAGGATATAAGATGGAAAACGAAGCTGCTGTATCCAAAAATTTTATCGAGAACATCATTGACAAAGATCTGGCAGAAGGGGTCTACGACTGTGTCCATACACGCTTCCCGCCGGAACCCAACGGATATCTGCATATCGGCCATGCTAAATCCATCCTCTTAAACTATGGTCTGGCAAAAGAATACCAGGGCAAATTCAACATGCGTTTTGATGATACGAATCCCACCAAGGAAAAAACTGAGTTCGTTGAATCTATTCTGGAAGACATCCGCTGGCTTGGTGCCGACTGGGAAGACCGCCTGTTTTTCGCATCCAATTATTTCGATCAGATGTACGAAGCTGCTGTCAAACTGATCAAAAAGGGCAAGGCCTTTGTCTGTGATCTTTCTGCCGAACAGATCCGTGAATACCGCGGAACTCTGACAGAGCCGGGCCGGGAAAGCCCTTACCGCAGCAGAAGTATCGAGGAAAACCTTCGTCTTTTTGAAGAGATGAAGGATGGCAGGTACGCAGATGGCGAAAAAGTGCTTCGCGCCAAGATCGATATGTCTTCTCCCAATATCAATATGCGCGATCCGGTCATCTACCGCGTTGCTCACATGAGTCATCACAACACGGGGGATAAATGGTGTATCTATCCCATGTATGACTTTGCGCATCCTATTGAAGACGCGATCGAAGGCATCACCCACTCTATCTGCACGTTGGAATTTGAAGACCATCGTCCTCTGTATGACTGGGTCGTCCGTGAACTGGAGTATCCCCACCCGCCTAAACAGATCGAATTTGCAAAGCTGTATCTGACCAATGTGGTTACCGGCAAGCGTTACATCAAAAAGCTTGTGGAAGAAGGAATCGTGGACGGATGGGATGATCCCCGCCTGGTATCTATCGCCGCTTTAAGGCGCCGCGGCTTTACAAAAGAATCGATCCAGATGTTCGTAGATCTGTGTGGTGTTTCCAAGGCAAACAGTTCCGTAGACTATGCGATGCTGGAATACTGTATCCGAGAAGATCTTAAGCTTAAACGTCCCCGCCTGATGGCTGTTCTTGACCCGCTCCCGCTGGTCATTGACAACTATCCTGAAGGGCAGATCGAACAGCTCACCGCCCCCAACAATATGGAAAATGAATCTCTGGGCGAACGGTCCATCCCCTTCGGACGTGAACTGTATATAGAGCGCGAGGACTTCATGGTCGATCCTCCGAAAAAATACAAACGTCTTTTTGTAGGAACAGAAGTCCGGCTTATGAATGCCTACATGGTCACCTGTACCGGCTATGATACTGATGAAGATGGGAAGGTTATCCGTGTTCACTGTACTTATGATCCGGAAACACGCGGCGGAAACGCGCCGGATGGCCGTAAAGTAAAGGGTACGATCCACTGGGTGGAGGCTTCACATGCAGGCAAAGTCGAAGTACGTCTGTACGAAAACATCGTAGATGAAGAAAAGGGCGTTTATAATAAAGAAGACGGTTCTTTAAATCTCAATCCCCATTCCCTGACTATAACAGAAGCTTATGTAGAACCGGCACTTATGGAAGCAAAAGGATATGACAGCTTCCAGTTTGTACGAAACGGATTTTTCTGTGCCGATATCAAGGATTCGAAGGAAGGCGCTCCTGTATTTAACAGGATCGTAACCTTAAAGAGTTCTTTTAAACTGTAATCTTACACAAAAGAAAACCGCTGTCCTCTTCAGGCAGCGGTTTTTTATATGCATGTTATTCGTTCAGATCTTCTTCAGCACTTTCTTCAGGATCTTCAGCACCAGCCTCTTCCTGAATGTCCGTTTCTTCGGCTTTTTCGGCTTCATCCTCGGATTTTCCGGCATCTTCAGATTCTTCATCTGCTTCGGGAGCATCCCAGTCTTCAAAATCTTCCTGTTCTTCTTTATCCGAACCTGCTTCCGACTTTTTTTCAGACTCTTCTTTTTCCTGATCTTCCGACTTGCCATCTTCAGGATCTTCATCATCAAAGTCTTCGTCATCCCAGTCATCATCAAAATCTTCCTCAAGTTCCCTGTCGGATTTTTTCAGCAAATACGCCGCGGCAGCACCTGCGATAGCTGCTGTAGCCGCGCCAAGAGCCAGAACGCCCAGAAATTTATTCTTTCTTGCCATATTCCAATCTCCTTTCATAAAACTTGCAGATTTCTGCATACAGGATATTGTAATATATTTTATCAGAAAAGGAAAGAGGGAAATTAAAACTTAAGAGGAGTCCCGCCTTCCATCGTAAGAAGGTCAACAGGGAGAATGAACCCATCCCCGCATATATAAAGCGTATCTGCAATATAGAGCCCTTTGGTCTTGTTGTAGTAATATTCGGAATACAGGTCATAATCTATCATATCGCAGATCTTTTCCCGCAGAATCTCATCATTTTCCACTTTATAAATGAAAAAGCGGTTCTCACAATAGAATCCGATCACATTCCGTCTCGCATCTGCCAGCACAAGCTTATAATCGTGGAGAGCCGGGCAGTAGGTCATTCCGTTAATAACACTGCGGCTCAGTTCCCTGACCTCTGATTTGTCTGTCATGTCAAACAGCGAAAGCTTAATACCTGTAGTCCAGCCATTCTCATCGGCATCATAACCCATGCCGAGCATGCGGTTTTCTCCATAAGGATGCAGATAGGAAGAAAATCCGGTCACCTTGAGCTCGCCCAGAATCTTTGGCGATGCAGGATCGGACAGGTCCACTGTAAAAAGCGGATCTGTGTTTTCAAATGTAACAAAGTAGCCAATATCTCCCATAAAACGGGCAGAGCGGACTTCTTCATCCCTGGCGATCCCGGTAAGCATACTGAGAGGATCCAGATTTTTATCCAGAATAATGAGCGCATTCCGGCGGGTCCATCTCTGATCCGTGATCTCCGACAGAAATTCTGAAATGACCCCGTTCCCGTAATATCCTGTATAAGTCACGAGCACCCGCAGATTTCCATCATACTCATCCAGAGAGAAGGAATCATTGATCCGCCCGTCTACATAGGTATCTGCTGTGCCTTCCACCTGTCCGTTCAGATAGGAAAATTTCGTGATCTCTGTTCTGTCATAGTTGTCCCAGTCCACATTCATCACATAGATGCTGGAGGCACTTACATAAAAACTTTCTGCTCCGGATACAAATACATCAATATCCGAAAAGCTGTCCGGCTCTTCCGCCTTGACAGCACCGGTGATCAGATACTGTCGTGAACAGGGAGACTGCGGAAAGCAGAAGTTTTCCGCAGGGATCAGCTTTTCATTATACTTGGGAATAAAGGAACTGTCCTCCATGGTATCATTGACCGTCGGATGCCAGGATGAGAAAAGATAGATGCATCCGTCCTTGCGCCGTGATTCTATATAATCTCCGTCCTGCCACACGGCACCTGTCAGGACAGGAGCTGCGCGGTCGGTGATATCGTAGGTGTAAAGGGACGTATAATACACCATGCTTCCATAATAACCATTATAATCCGTATCTCTCCTTGAATCGGAACTGATCACGTACAGCCTGTCTCCGTCAAGATAAAAATCCTGTACATTACGGTTGAAATAATACTGTTCCTCCGTACCTATTCCGGTCCGGCTCACAAGTTCAAGATCCATACCGTCCGCCTTGGCGATGACAAGGTCACAGCCGCCGGTGATCATATAGATATACTGTCCATCGGTCTTGACAATATCCGCTTCGTCTACCGCCTGATCACGAAGATTCGTATTGGAAAAATCCTCTGTTGTATATCCGCTTTCTTTTACTGAGGCAGCTGAGCCGTACGTTACATCATTGTTATAGGCGATGCTTTCACCTGGGGACATGGAGTCACTTGCCTCGGCTTTCGCAGCCGAATCCCCCATGGCAGCTTCTTCATAAACTTCATAATCATAATAGTATTCTCTTTCTTTTACCGCTTTCAGTTTTTTATACAGATCCTCATAGGATTCTGTATAATAAATGGAGCCCTTATCTTCTTTATCGTCGTTTTTTCCTGCAATTCCTCTCTGCACGGCTTTTTTTGAAGTGACGACCCGGGCGCCTGCATATACAGAAGCCGGCAATGCTGCCGTCAGAACAAGCAGTCCTGTAAGAGATATTGTCCCGATTCTTCTTACTAAACTCTTTTTCATATACATCCTCCTTCGTGTGATCGCATGATTATGGTCTAAAGGACCGGAACACCAGAGCGTTCCTTTGTTTTAAACGAGTTTAGCACAAGACATACAGACTTCTGTAAACAGTAAATTCCTCGGGTAAAACGGAAAAATGAAAAACGCCGCATCTTCACGAAGTGCGGCGCCGTCATGTTTCCATGATCGTATTCATTAACAGACTCGAAAAACCATCGAAACCGATGGAGGCAGGGATGATCCCGTGAATCGGCGAATTACATGAAATCCTCCTGTGAAATATCACATGAATCCAACGAAAATCCTGACCGGCTGCAAAAAAGAACAATGATCCCGGTGACCGTCCGTCTGCAGTCTGAACTCCTGTTCAGATTCTCACACAGGTTCAACAGCAATCCTATCTGTTCAGCTTCAATATACTGCAAAGAGCCATCCCCGTCAAGCCGGAAATCAGAGCATTTCCGGCATCCGCTCCTTTCCCTCACGAAAAGATACCTGCACCAGATACTGATCTGCGTTTTTCAGATGCCATTCGTAGAATGAACGGTGCGGCCGAGCATAGGCTTCCATCAGGTTCATGATGGTGCCGCCGTGAGTTACGACCGCGATATAAAAAGCATCTTTTTCATGATACATTATCTCTTTTATACACGGCACCACTTCTTCAGGATCCGGCACCTCTGTCATGCACGGCAGTATTTCTTTAAGCGCCCCTTCTGTCCTTTTCAATTTTCCGGGAAGACAGCTCTCCAGAATCATTCTAAAGGCACGGATACTTCTGAGCCGGAATCTTTCCCTGCTCTCTCCTCCGGGGAAGGGGGCCATGCCGCCGCTGTCGATCCAGGCCTGGTAAGCCGGATCTCCGTCCAGTTCTTTATAATTTTTATTTTCAAACTCCCCAAAATCGCATTCCGCAAGATCCTCGATCGTGATCTGCCGAACGCCGGGAAACAGAATCTCTGCCGTTTCCCGGCATCGCAGGAGCGGGCTTACATAGACGGTGCCGACACCGGAATACATGCTTTTTCTCTCTTCTCTTATCTTCTTCAGTTCCAGGATCCCTTCCGGATCCAGCGGTTCATCGGTCCTTCTGCCGATATAGCGGTTTTCTTTGTTCCCCTCTGTTTTTCCGTGCCGCAGCAGAAACATGTTAAGATATTCGTTCACCTGAGGTCTCCTTTAACCTTTGATCGTATTACCTATTCCGCAGACAACACGTGTTACCCTGGTACTGTACGAGGCCAGGGAGGTGCAGACTCTGCCGACGGCCTCCCGGTAGATGCGGTCCGTCCGCTCTATCGGAACAACACCATAACCGACCTCATCCGAAACCAGAATGATATCGGGATTTTCCCGGATCAGGTCCGCCGCCAGAGAAGAGGTATCTCTTTCTTCCTCCACGAGGCGGCGGATATAATCGTGAAAGCCGATCACACCGCCGCTGCTGCAGATCTCCTCCCAGGAAGCATCTTTGGCATAGACCCAGACAAGACCGGGATACATTTTTCGTGCCAGCTTTTCTTTTCCCTGAAAAGCCCCGCCGATGATCATTTCCATAATCAGAACTCCTCTCCTTAATGATATTGCCGGATGATCGTAATCCTAATGACACTGCAGATGGCTTACAAATGCCAGGACAAACGCACAGGTTACTTCACAGGTACATAAAAAGAACCCGGAAAGGTCGCCTGTCGTCCCCCCGAAATATTTAAGTGCCATCCTTCTGTAATTGAAAAATACAAGAACCGCCGCTGCGTAGCAGCAGGCTCCCATCAGAGGATCGATCAGCAGCATAACGGCCAGGAGCAGTGCAAGATAGATATAAAGAACCGTCAAAACCGTTTTTTCCTGCGCGTTCCGTGAAAACTCCGCCACAGTACCCTTCTGATTTGCCTTCGGCAGGGTGAGAACTCCTGTTCCGGAAAGTGTTCTGGACAGAACAAATACCAGAGCCGCCAGAAATACAGCCTTACGGTTCCGGCTGATCTCTGAAAAGGAACCTGCAAAAACCAGAAAATTAGCGCAGCATACAATGATGGCGAATGCTCCTGCATGAGAATCTTTAAGAATTTCGAGGCGTTTGTCCTTCTCTCTCCAGGAGCTCATGGCATCGGAGGTATCCAGAAGGCCGTCTATATGAATTCCTCCTGTCACCAGGACCGGTATCATGACCATGACCATCGCCGAAAAAAAGGAGCCATATCCGAAATGACCGAGAAACCGCCAGATCAAGACTTCAAGTCCCCCTATGACAGTCCCGATCACAGGAAAAAAGCAGAACATGTACTGCATATTTTCCCTGGTCCAGTCTGCACGCGGCACGGGAATCCTTGAAAACATGGCAAAAGCCACTTTAAAGCTATTCCACAATTTTTTCACAGATCATACCTCTCTCCTTTTAATCGGGACAGGAATCCCGTAGACAACCTCATATACCTCATCTGCCGCATCCGCAAGAAAAGTGTTGATTTCTCCCAGATATTTCTGATATTTCCGGGTATCTCCGAGATACTTCCCGCTTTCCGAAAATATTTCATTCGTGACGACGACAAGATTTTCCAACTGGTTCCTGAGCTTCAGAATTCCTTTCGAGATGCATTCGACCGTTTCATCTCCTGCGCCGCCCTCCATGAACATTTCATTAGCTGTCAGATTCGACATGCATTCCAGCAGGGCTGAGGAGGAGGGCGGTATCACAAGAGAACCGATATCCGTATATTTTTCTACTGTTTCAAATCCTCTGCCGCTTCGCATGATCCGGTGCCGCCGGATCCGTTCATGGCTTTCACTGTCATAGGGATACATCGTCGCGATATACAATTTCCGGAGACTTCTGCATTCCGACATTCTCATCTCCGCATAAGCAGATTTTCCGCTTCCGCTCCCACCCGTCACCAAAATCATCATTTCCGGAAATCCTCGTATTGTTCTACATTGATATCTTCAAAGGTACGCATATCATGATATACTGCATAAGCCATATCAAGGACCGGGAACAGAGCTACCGCCCCTGTCCCTTCACCCAGGAATAGACCTGCATGGAGAATGGCTGTTTTATTCAGCTTTTCAAGCACCAGACGGGCAGCCGGCTCTGTGGACATATGTGAAGCGATCATATACTCGGTAACCTTCTGGCATATGCCGGCTGCTGCAAGAGCCGCGGTACACGAAATCACGCCGTCCAGAACTACCGGCAGATGAAGCGCCGCAGCCCCCAGATAAAAACCGGCCATTCCCGCAATATCAAATCCTCCCACTTTTGCAAGTACATCTATGGCATCCTGAGGATCCGGTCTGTTGATCTCGATTGCTGTTCTGACTGCCCGGATCTTTTTCTTTAATCCTTCGTCCGACAGGCCTGCTCCACGTCCGGTCATGATCTCCGGTTCGATCCCCAATAATACGGAAGCCACCGCGCTGCTGGTCGTCGTATTCCCGATTCCCATCTCGCCGGCGGCGAGAAGGGTATAGCCCTTTTCCTTCATCTCCTCCGCCATGGCGATCCCGCCTTCCAGCGCCCGGACTGCTTCATCCCTGGTCATAGCAGGGCCTTTTACCATGTTTTTCGTTCCATAGGCAATTTTGTGATCTGTCCGTACTCTGGTATCGACGGCCATTCCCATATCGACCGGTATCAGATCGGTGCCGGAGGCACGGCACATGGCACATGCAGATGTTTCTCCGTCCAGAAAGTTTTCGCCGACAATAGCGGTTACTTCCTGCCCGGTCTGCGTTACCCCTTCTTCTACTACGCCGTTATCGGCGCAAAATGTCACAAGAGCCCTCTTTTTGATGTTTATTTCCGCCGTACCGGCGATGCCGGCGATCTGGTTCAGAATCTTTTCCAGTTCACCCAGTGAGCGGAGCGGTTTTGCAATCGCGTCCCATCTTTCGGCTGCTTTTTTCCTCGCCTCTTCAGATGGATACTCTATCATTTCTATAGTCTGTTCAAGGTTCATCATTTCTTTTCTTCCTGTCCCGCGATGTAAATACAAAAAATCTGCTGAAAACATAATTCAGGATCAGCACGATGATATTCGTCAGAATCTTCCCGGCAAGATCCGGCAGTCCGACCGTCTCTACCAGAAACGGAACGCCGATCATTTCGATTATCATGGTCACGATACGTGCCCCGATAAACCTGATAAAAGGCCTTATATGGTCCCTTAATGTCTCGCAGCTATCCTCAAATACATACTTTGAATTCACAATGTAAGCGAACAATATGGCAAGTACGATCGAAATGAAGTTGGCCAGGTTAAGATTTACACCCACATATCGTAGGACCGTAAATGAAATCAGGTTGACCAGTGTTGTACATCCCCCAAAAAATATGTACCGGATCATATGCTGTTCAAATAATTTTTTTATCCATCTGATCATAGTTTTCTCTGCCCCGCACCGGGATACAAATTTACTCGCGGTGAAAAATGCCGTTTTTAATCTTATCGTTTTTTTATGTTTTTATCTTATCTATTTAACTTATCGTTTTAGACAGCGGCAACGAACAGAACCCCGCAGCGCCGAAGCACTGCGGGGTTCTGATTAACATCTAAACCGCATCAAAGCATTATTCTTCCCCGTAGAGAGTGATCAGCTTCTGCAGATAAGCATATCTTGCTTTAGCTTCGCTCTGATTCTTAGCAAACAGTCTCTCAGCCTTCTCAGGATTCTGACGCTGCAGGGAATTGTAACGAACTTCGCCATTCAGGAAGTCCTGATAATTGCTCATATCCGGCTCTTTGGAATCCAGTGTGAACTTCTTGTCAGCAGCCGGATTGAAGCGGAAGCAATGCCAGTATCCACACTTAACAGCCAGTTCTTCCTCTGTCTGTGCCTTGGACATACCCTTCTTGATACCATGGTTGATACAAGGAGCATATGCGATGATAAGGGACGGGCCCGGATAAGCTTCTGCTTCAGCAATAGCCTTGACAGCCTGGTTGAAGTCTGCTCCCATGGAGATCTGTGCTACATATACATATCCGTAGCTCATTGCGATGGAAGCCATATCCTTCTTCTTAGTCTCCTTGCCGCCTGCTGCAAACTGAGCGATAGCGCCGGTCGGGGTAGACTTACTGGACTGTCCGCCTGTGTTGGAGTAAACTTCGGTATCAAATACCATAACATTGATATCACGTCCGCTTGCAAGAACATGGTCCACACCGCCGAATCCGATATCATATGCCCAGCCGTCGCCGCCGAAGATCCACTGAGACTTCTTGGCCAGATAATCCTTGTCCTTAAGGATCTCTTTGGAAGCATCACATCCGCATGCTTCAAGAGCTGCTACCAGCTTATCTGTAGCTGCACCGTTCTCTGCGCCTTTATCGAAGGTATCCAGCCATTCCTGGCCAGCTGCCTTGACATCATCGCTGCCGCCGTCAGCTACAAGAGCCTCGACCTTAGCCTTCAGGCCGTCACGGATCGCTCTCTGTGCGAGAAGCATACCATAACCAAATTCCGCATTATCTTCAAACAGAGAGTTGGACCATGCAGGACCCTGACCCTTGGCATTCATGGTATAAGGAGTGGAGGGTGAAGAGTTGCCCCAGATGGAGGAACAGCCTGTTGCATTCGCGATATACATTCTGTCGCCAAACAGCTGTGTAACAAGTTTCGCATACGGAGTTTCACCGCAGCCTGCGCAGGCTCCGGAGAACTCAAGCAGCGGCTGCTTGAACTGGCTGCCCTTGACGGAAGCTTCCTTAAACTTGGCAACAACGTCTTCCTTGATGGGAAGTGTCACTGCATAATCAAAGTACTTCTGCTCGCCGGCATTCTTTTCCAGATTTTCCATAGCAAGTGCTTTAGCACCCTTCTTGCCCGGGCATACATTTGCACAGGAA
The DNA here is from genome assembly GCA_902782975.1 of uncultured Lachnospiraceae bacterium. GTDB lineage: Bacteria > Bacillota > Clostridia > Lachnospirales > Lachnospiraceae > Blautia_A. The sequence continues at coordinate 720 of CACZPF010000203.1, read as the reverse complement.
CCGCATCCTGTACAGTCAAGTGCAGAAACGGTCATGGAGAACTTGTACTCTTTCATACCGGTAAGATCCAGCATCTGCATACCTTCCGGAGCGTTTGCCGCTTCTTCTGCTGTCAGAGCGACAGGACGGATAACAGCGTGCGGGCAGACGAATGCGCAGCGATTACACTGGATACAGTTTTCAGGATTCCATACCGGGACATTAACAGCGATGCCACGTTTTTCGTAAGCCGCTGTACCGGACGGAGTTGTACCATCTACATAAGGTGTAAATGCAGATACCGGCAGGCTGTAGCCTTCCTGTGCATTGACCTTTGCCTGAATGTTGTTTACGAAATCTACAGCGTCCTGTCTTCCGCTCTCTGCATGAGCCATGAACAGGCCTTCATCTTCGCAGTCTTTCCAGCTGTCCGGAACCTGAACTTCTACGACCTGCTGTGCGCCTGCGTCGATGGCTGCCCAGTTCTTTTGAACAACATCATCACCCTTACGTCCGTAGGTAGCTTTGGCAGCAGCCTTCATAAGATCAATTGCCTGATCCTCCGGAATGATACCGGTAAGTTTGAAGAATGCGGACTGCAGAATGGTATTGATACGGGTCGGTCCCATGCCGGTCTCGATACCGATCTTCACGCCGTCGATGGTGTAGAATTTGATGTTGTGGTTCGCGATGAACGCTTTCACCTGGCCCGGAAGATGGGTCTCAAGCTCTTCTGCGTTC
>CACZPF010000202.1 GCA_902782975.1 uncultured Lachnospiraceae bacterium | reverse complement strand
GCCCTCCGGCTCCGGTATCCCTGCGACCTTGTGCCTTCGGCAAAGGCAGTTTATGAAACCTATCTGAAAGAGCATTTCCAGCGCGCGCTGGATTACTTCCGGAAAAAAGACGACAGGGCAATGACAGGGTTTTTGATGGATCTTAATCACCGGAGCATCTGGATCGCCCGGCCGGATTTTGAGCTGTGACTTAAATGTTACTATTCACATCCGGATTTCCGAATGTTTGAGAGGTGGCTGTGAAAAAAAATATGGAAAAACAAGGAGCGAACATATGCCGGTGACCAAAAACGCTCTCTATAAGCAGAGAGAAAAGCAGGCAGACAGGGAAGATATCTGCGTGGAAGTACTGGAAAACGCGAGAAATGAGCTCTATCTCAGCCTGCGTTTTCTGGATGCGGCCCTGTCTGCCCTGAAGTTCGTTCCGGATTACGCCATGCATCCGGCAGGAACGGATGGGCGGGCTCTTTATTTTCAGCCGGACAGTCTGATCACCTTTTTTAAAGCGGACAGGCGTATGGTCAACCGGTTATATATGCACAGCCTGATGCACTGCCTGTTTCTTCACATGTTTCAAAAACCTGGAGAAAGGCAGCGGCAGGCTGCAGGACCCGGCACCGGAGAGAATCCGGCCCGGGAAAGGGAGCAGATGCCGCCGGACACGACAGAGGCTCTCTGGAATCTGGCCTGTGATATTACAGCCGAGTATCTGCTGGACGAGCTGTATCTTCCCTGTCTGCATCGAAGAAAATCTGCGCTCAGGCTTCAGACTTACCGGGAACTGAAAAAGGATCTGAAGGTAATGACTGCCCAGGGTGTATTCTATCATCTGGAGGAGATCATTTCACGAAGCAGTTTTTTGTCGCTTGGTGCTCTGCAGAACGAGTTTTACATGGATGACCACCGTCTTTGGGCAGATGCTTCCCGTTCTCCGCGAAGCGAGCAGCTTCGGAGCAGATGGGAGGATATAAAAAACAGGATGCAGACATCCATGGAGACCTTTTCCAAAGAGGCTTCCGGGGATTCAAAAGAACTGTATGAACATCTTGCAGCAGAGAACCGGAGGCGGTACGACTACCGGAGTTTCCTTCGAAGGTTTGCCGTGCTTCGGGAGGAGATGATGGTGGATCCGGATTCTTTTGACTATATCTTTTACAATTATGGCTTTCAGACCTACGGAAATATGTCTCTGGTGGCACCCCTGGAGACCAGGGAGGTCCACAGGATCGAGGATTTTGTTATCGTGATCGATACTTCCATGTCCTGCAGCGGGGACCTGGTGAAGAGGTTTCTGGAAGAGACGTACACGATCCTGACAGAACAGGAGACCTACGCAAGGAAGATCCGCATTCATCTGATCCAGTGCGATGAGAAAGTCCAAAGTGATACACTGATCACCAGCCGGACAGATTTCAGAACCTACATGAATGATTTCACCGTGATCGGTCAGGGCGGGACGGATTTCCGGCCTGCATTTACTTACGTAAATGAACTGTGCGGCAGGGGGGCCTTCCATAAACTGAGAGGCCTGATCTATTTTACAGATGGATACGGCATTTACCCGGTGCGAAAACCGGTCTATGATACTGCTTTTGTTTTTATGAAAGACGACTACCGGGATGTAGATGTTCCGCCCTGGGCGATAAAGATCATTCTGGAACCGGCCGAGTGGAACAGCCGGATCCAGGTAAAGACAGATTACAATGGATAAGGGGACAATTTTCTGATGAACATTAAACGGGCGAAGGAAGAAATCGTGGATGCGGTCGAAGCGTATCTTTCAAAAGATGCCTATGGAGAATATCTGATTCCGGTGATCCATCAGCGGCCGGTCCTGCTTCTGGGAGCGCCGGGAATCGGCAAAACACAGATTATGGAGCAGATCGCGCTCAGATGCGGGATCGCGCTTCTGTCCTATACGATAACACATCACACACGGCAGAGTGCCATCGGCCTGCCTTTCGTTTCCAGGGAAGTTTTTGACGGAAGGGAATACACGGTGACCGAATATACCATGAGTGAGATCGTGGCCTCTATCTATAACAAGATGGAAACCACCGGCCTGAAGGAGGGGATCCTGTTTATCGACGAGATCAACTGTGTTTCGGAGACCCTCGCCCCGGCCATGCTGCAGCTTCTGCAGTGTAAATCCTTCGGCAATCATCTTATTCCGCCGGGATGGATCATTGTCGCTGCGGGAAATCCTCCGGAATATAACAGATCCGTCCGCGATTTTGATGTTGTGACACTGGATCGTGTCAAGAAGATCGAAGTAGAACCGGATTTTACCGCCTGGAAGGAATATGCCTTTCAGGTCACGATCCATCCGGCAGTCATTTCCTATCTGAATACGAAACCGCAGAATTTTTACCGGATGGAAACAACACCGGACGGGATGTTTTTTGCGACGCCCAGAGGCTGGGAGGATCTTTCAAGGCTGATCCAGGTTTATGAGAAGCTGGATAAGCCGGTAGATTCCCAGGTGTGCGTTCAGTATATTCAGTATCCGGAGATCGCAAAGGACTTTGCCAATTATCTGGAACTCTTTTACAAATACCGTGCGGATTATCAGATCGACGAAATCTTTTCCGGCAATATTCCGGACATTCTGATGAAAAAAACCGCTCATGCTTCCTTTGATGAGAGGCTCAGCCTTCTGGGCCTTCTGCTTGAGCGCTGCTCGTCCGGTTTCCGGGAATACTGTGCACTGGAAAGGTATCTTAAAATGCTTCATCCCCTGCTTGTGGAGGCAAAACAGAAGATACCGCTGGCAGACAGTGTACTGCAGGATCTGCTTCTCCGGGTCAGGGATGAGCGTGACCAGAAGCAGCGTGCAGACCTTCTGACCCGTCAGGACAAGGACACTTTCCGGAAAGCAGAAGCATTTCTGGAAACCGTCATTCAGGAGTCGGCAAAAAGGGACAGGGAAAAAGAGGATGCATTTTCAATCGTAAAAAGATATTTTTCAGAAGAAAAAAGAGCCTGCGACCAGGCTTATGATACGGCGGCGGCAAACCTTGAATATGCCTTTGACTTTCTGGAGGCAGCTTTTGGAACCGGCCAGGAGATCGTCATGTTTCTCACGGAACTGAATGCGGATCCGTACAGTCTGCATTTTCTCGAAACGTACGACTGCGAAAGATATTATCGCTATAACCAGAG
>CACZPF010000201.1 GCA_902782975.1 uncultured Lachnospiraceae bacterium | reverse complement strand
TTTTGTGGAACTGTCAACAGACTGCCAGAACGACCTGATCTCAAGAAATGAAAATATGATATGAAAGAAACAGTGAGCCAGATGCGCCAGGTAGAAGAAATTATGGAAAAAAAGTGTATAACAGGGCACATTTATGATATACAGGGCTATTCAGTCCATGACGGTCCGGGGATCCGGACGACCGTTTACACAAAAGGGTGCCCGCTCCGGTGTCTGTGGTGTCACAGTCCCGAGTCACAGACCTTTACGGATGAACTGTCTTATATGCCGCTTCGATGTGTCGGGATCGATAAATGCGGTCTGTGCTTAAAGGCCTGTCCGGAAGAAGCGATCACGGAGGCGGAGCCGGAGGAATCCCTGCAGAATCCGGGAGAGCTGATCACTAAGGTCCGGATCGACCGCGAACGATGCACGAACTGCCTTGCCTGCGCAAAAGCGTGTCCCGCGAAATCCCTTATGCCGAGCGGATATGACATCACCGTAGAAGAAGCGCTTAGAAGAGTGCTTTTAGACAAACCGTTCTTTGGAGAAGACGGCGGGATCACCATCTCGGGCGGTGAACCGCTCTCCCAGTTCGACTTCACCTATGAGCTGGCAAGAAGAAGTAAAGAAGAAGGAATCACGGTCTGCCTGGATACGACCGGGTACTGTGATGGAGAACTGATAGACCGGATCATTCCGGTTACAGATCTGTTTCTTTATGATATAAAGGAAATGGATTCCAGGAAAAGTGAACATTTTACCGGGGTCAAAAATGAGCTGATCCTGGAAAATGCCGTCCGGATAGCCAGAGGCGGGGGCAGGCTTCAGATCCGGATCCCGACGATCCCGAAATTAAATGGAGATCTGGAAAACATCAGAAGGACAGCGGAATTTGTCAGAACGCTGGGGGATGCCGTGGACCTGGTGCAGGTTCTGCCCTATCATCGGATGGGCATCCCTAAATACGAGCGGATCGCGCGAAAATATCCGCTTCCGAACATAGATCCGCCCTCTGATGAATATATGGAAGAGAGGCTTCAGATATTCCGGGAACTGGATATACCGGTACAGCTGCATTAAAAGCCATGGATAGATCATTGCGAAACAAAGTCGATGCAGAGAGTTTCGCGATTGACTAAATATCAGTAAAAAGGAGAATAGATCATTATGAAAAAGATGGCAGCCTTATTTGGCAGAAGAAACGAATTGTATACGATGCTGAACGAAAAGGCAAAAGCCTATGCGGCGGAAAAAGGAATCGATTATGAATGGATTCCCATGGATCCCTATACAGTTGAAGACTGTGTGGCAGCCCTCAAGGATGCGGACTGCGGTCTGATCGATGTGGAACGCTACGACAAGGAGATTTTTTCACAGATCTGCGAGAGAAATAAACTTCTCATCCGTTTTGGTGTAGGCTTTGATGCGGTTAATCTAGCGGATGCTGCAAAATACGGAATCAGGATCGCCAGGACCCAGGGCGCCAATGCCTCAGGCGTGGCGGAATATGCGCTTCTTCTGATCATGACGCTCAGAAGAAAGCTGATGCTGGGCATAAAAGGCGTTCAGACCGGAAACTGGGCTAAAGAGATCGGAAATGAGACCATCGGTGCAACGGTCGGTATCCTGGGCTTCGGTGCAGTCGGCAAAATATTTGCCAGATTACTGAAGGGATTTGGCTGCCGGATCCTGGCTTATGATACTTATCATGACGAAGCGGCCGCGAAGGAACTCGGGGTGGAATTTGTGGATGCCGATACGATCTTTAAAGAGAGTGATTCCATTACAGTTCATCTGGCGTTAAATGAGGCCACAAAGGGGTTTGTGAATGCAGAACGGCTTTCCATGATGAAGCCGGACGCTGTGATCGTCAATACATCCAGAGGACCGGTGATCGATGATGCCGCTCTTATTGCTGCTCTTAAAGAGCATAAAATTGCAGGTGCAGGTCTGGACGTATTTACCCAGGAACCGCTGCCGCTGGATTCCGAATATCTTACTCTGGATAATATCATCTATTCACCGCATGTGGCCAGTTCCACCATTCAGTCTCTCTGGGGGATCTATAAAATGGCGGTGGACATTGCGGACGGGTTCTTTACCGGGAACGAGACCGACCAGATCAGACGCTGTTATCTGAACTGACAGGCACCATGCGGGATTTTTATCCCTGCGGGCAGAGACCGGCGGCTCCGGGATATCTGTTCTGGTTTATGACAGGAGGACAGGCAGAATATCTGATTTACATCTTTGACAGGAGGACAGGCATAATATGTATGAATTTCAACCCGTAACGGACCGGGTCAGAGCACTGAAAGAACGCTATAGAAATACAGCGGTGGTGCTGGATTCGGAGCACGCAAGGCTGGTGACGGAAGCTTATAAAAAGTATTCTCACGAATGTGCCATCATAAAAAGAGCCCGTATGCTCTACTATGTTTGCGAAAACCGGACCCTCAGGGTAGAGGATCAGGAACTGATCGTCGGAAATATGGGACTGAATTACCGGGGGACCAGTGTTTCTCCGGATTATGGAATGGGCTGGCTCATTGATGAACTGGATACCGGAGAATTCGACGAGAGAGGTCCTCAGCTGGAGCACATGGAGCTGAGCCAGGAAGATCGGAAGATCTTCCGTGAGATCGCTCCGTTCTGGGAGGAAAACAGTGCCTCGGCTTTTATAGACAGAGCTTTTCCGCCGGGGTTTGAGGAAGCTCTTTATGCAGGTGTTCTTTCCCATCGCATCAAGGGCAATGCGGACATGCCCACCGGACACTTCGCTGCCAACTACGGAAAGCTGATGCGAAAGGGTGCCGGCGCCATCCGCAGGGAAGCCCAGGCTAAACTGGATGCCATGTTTGGCAATATACAGGCAGGAGATCCGGAAAAATATCTGTTCTATGAAGCTATCACCATAGTCTGCGATGCCATGATCCTTCTGGCAAAGCGCTATGCGGCTCTCTGCCTCGAAAAAGCAGGTCAGGCAGAAGGAAAGAGAAAGCAGGAACTTCTGACCATGGCGGACACCCTGAACCGGATCATGGAAAATCCCTGTGAGACATTCCAGGATGCGGTGCAGACAGCCTTTCTTTACCAGCTGA